>DUGO01000186.1 GCA_013331375.1 Candidatus Methanoperedentaceae archaeon
AGTAAGAATTCTGCAATAATAATATCATTAATAGTTTATTTAATATTTTTAGCGACAGTGCTTGCGATTTCAGAATTTTCGGGAAGACCTTTAATCGTTTTTTTTGGGATGTGGGCATTAATCACGTGGTGGTACTCTGACACTATATTTCTTGGAAGATTGGTCGGGTTCAGAATAAAAACCCACTTTGTAGGTGAGTTCGTTACATACCTTCTCGCTTACCCACTTTATACTGTTGGTGTCTGGCTGATATACACCGATTTGAACGTGAAAGGCGTAGTTTTCAGCCTGATTATGGGCGTGTTTGCGATCTCAGGATTGATGCTTAAGGATTTAAAAGATATCTCAGCAGATAGAATGGCAGGCTTTAAAACTTTTGGCGCCGTATTTCCCCCTTCAGAACTAATTAAATTTGCATGCTATTTGCTGATTCTATACAACATACTGATTTTCTCCTTTGCGTATCTCAAAGTGTTCAATTACCAGGTCCTGCTGATCGTTTTGCCCTTTATCGTTTTTTTAAAGTTTACATTCTGCCATTTCTGGCGTAAAAAATGGCGGCTTGAATTAAGCGACAGCAATGCAATAGGAATCATGCTTTCGAGCACATACGCATCGTTCATACTATTCGGATTTGGGAGCGTCTTAAATTTCTAAACAGAAATTAGTACCCCCGCCTGCGCAGTATACATCAGGCATGCACTCTGACATGTAATTTCTACAGGAGAATTTCCTTGGTAGATATATGGATGGGGTTGTTGAAATTATCCCAAAATAATTTCGAACAAGCCTGTTTCGAATCGCATCCCTGTATTTATAAGCATGTTCTCCATACGCTGATATTGCACATGTATCAAAGCCGAAAATACTGAATTTTGTATCATCTTTTTTGTGTACGCTGGAAATAAATCTGTCAAATAATCCTTCAGAAGACTCATGAAACAGAAAAACATCCTTCGAAAAGCAAGAAGTGCTGAGTAGCATTGGAAACAGATTGAAGGGGTAATATGATCCAACTCCATGCGGTATGGCTCCCTGCGTCTTTTCACTGAAGAACATAAGCACATATGGAGTTACAGCCTGGAAATCTCCCCTTTCAAGATTTGTTGAGATCCCTGTTTCATCATGTGCCCTCAATCCTGTATTATCCCTGATTGCTTCCATTACATGCTTCCCATCAAGAGAAATTAGAATGTTTTCCTCAAAGTTTGCCCTGAACTCTTTGACAACTTTAAAAGCTCTCCGTACTTTCTCTTTCGTCTCTTCAAGGGATAAACCCTTATCAGGGTATATGTCATCGTAAGTAACGCTGATATCTTCTTTTTCAATGGTCAGCGCCGCAAGTCCGTTCCGTATATCCTTAAAATTGCAGAATACCCTTGGAGAATCGAACTGCATCTGGGTATGCATCAAATTAATTCCTATGACCGGCACCTTGCAGCCAATTTTTTTTGCGAATAATTCAAGTACGGTCGGAGGTGGATAGAATATCTTTGCACTGTCGCAATAATTCGCAAAGTCGCCAGCATGCTTTTTTTTCTCGATTTCTGTCTTCCCCCGGCATTTATAACTGTAATATGTTCCTCTTGCCCAGAATTCTGCGGCGCCCATCTTGCCCGGCACCCTAACCAGTGGAAAATGCAGCAATACAGCACCTTTTTCACATGATACTTTTTCAGCCAGCACCTCAACTGATTTCGATGCAGTGTTTTCGCTTGCACAATCAGTCGTTATTTTCGCTTCGCTGTCCTGGCACAGCACAAGCGCAGCCCCGTCAGTGCGCATCTCATGAGGGAAAAACATGCCGTCCACAGAACCACCTATCTGTGGTATGTCTCCATACTCCGCTTGGAGCACGTCAAGCATTTTCTGATATTTCCCATTATACTTGAGGGTGGCGTAAAAAAGCACAAGCTCTGGCTCTGTCCCGGAGCTTTTCGCTTTTCCCAGAAGGTCCCTTGCTGCATCCTTCGGGTCTTTAAGGTTTGTGAATACAGCTGACGTTTTCATATTGTGGTTCTCGTATTGTTTAAGGAATAACAATCATGAAACGCATCCCTCAATAACGCTAACCGTGCGCGAGACCTCTATAGACGTAAGCTGCTGGTGCGCGGTATTCCCTGCAATGGTCACAA
Organism: Candidatus Methanoperedentaceae archaeon; assembly: GCA_013331375.1. Taxonomy (GTDB): domain Archaea; phylum Halobacteriota; class Methanosarcinia; order Methanosarcinales; family Methanoperedenaceae; genus UBA10536; species UBA10536 sp10536u. The sequence goes on from DUGO01000186.1 coordinate 2,136, forward strand.
GGACAGTTGATTTTGAAGCGGGTGAAATCAAAATCCTGCAGGTCGGCATGTAAAACACGCCTCCTTTCATGCCTTCCTTAATATCAGCAAGCACATGTTTCATCTGGGACTCAAGCCAGAACATCATCCTTAAAACAGATTCAGGCTCCTGTGCCCTGACAATGATCGGGACTCCGTCAATCCGGTACAGGATACACGCCTCTATCCCTTCAAGGTTGAAAAGCTGGTCTATTGATTCCTCAATCTTTTCGAACATATTTCCTTTCTGACTCTATCAGTGTATCGAGTATGAGCTTCGGGTCTTCTGCCTTTGTCCAGTTATCTTTCAAGACCGCTATCCTTTCACGCAGCAATATGAGTCCCAGCTTTTCTGCCTCTTCCATAGCGGCATCGAAGACTATGCTGTATTCATTTTTCAGTCTTACACGTTCCTTCTGCTTCTCCGACGCCCTTACAACAATCCCGGCACCGCCTTCTATTGAATACGGGTATAGTCCTTCGCCATGTCCCAAGCCCCTGGTTTTGATAATTCGAAGAGTCCTGTCGAACATTTCACCAAATCCGAGGTTCTCAAGCAGCACAACGCTATCAGCCAGATACGACGGAACGCCATCCCATGCATCGCTCGGTCTCTCGAGCGTGGCTACCGTTGTCCCGGTTTCCCTCAAGTTCTGGAAAATCATGCTCAGGGATTTTCTCCCGCTTGCAGAGAACGACTCAATGTAGGTAAGAGGGTCAAGAACAATCCGGTCAGGCACACTTCCCACCTCATCTCGTATAAGCCCCTGTATCTCAAGCGGGGGAATTAGCATTTCCTCCCCAAATCTCTGTATGATTTTCAGATTGCCTCTTGCCACATGGTTCTCTATCTCTTTCCATCCCAGTGAGTTTGCATACTTTATAATCTGCTTCTCGGACATCTCAAAAGAAATGATGACAGCCTTTTCACCCCTGTTCAATCCGCACAGGGCGTACTGCAATCCGAAAGTGGTTTTACCTGTGCCTGTCCCGCCGCAGACGACGTTCACCGTGTTTTTAAGGAAGCCTCCGCCGATAAGCTCATCCAGACCGTAAATCCCGGTTGGCACTTGCGTTTCATACGCATTGTTAACTGACCTGTACTCGTTAATACCATAGATATCAGTGTGCACATGAGTATCTGACATTAACATCCTCATCATCACTTAATACGTTATACCTTTTATATTTTTCCTGCATAGGTTGAACTATTATTAACTATTTTGGATATTTTCATTTTGGTAAATCCCTGAATACCCCTTCACAACCGGAGACTCAATCCTCATGAACAATAGCTGGAGGATGCGCGCATCCTTCCTGAGCCGCAGTTCCCCGCCATGGACAACAAGCAGGCTCTCGCTGCGACCCGAATACCCCGCATCCCATACGGCGGTCTCCATGGTGGCTCCGCATCGCAGCAGCGAAGAGCGCGGTCTTGCTATCGCGGCTATGTCATTCGGCATGTTCACGATTTCGTTGAAAATCACCTTGTAGCTGCCCTTACTGAGGGTTATCCAGCCGTCGTCGCCAAACTCCAGCGCCGATGACGCAGGCAGCACCCGCTCGGCATTATCAAATGCTATCGCCCCGATCCCTGAAAGCTTCTCGACACGTCTGAGTGTGAGCTCGATGCCGTTGGGCTGAATCTGCACTTCCGGGTCTATCATCTCGTCAACCAGCTTTTTTTTCGCCACAAGATCCTTGAGCTCATTGTATCCCAGCAGCATATCAAGCCTCCCTGAGCAGCCTGTCTGTATCAAATATGTCTGAATACGGTTTGATATCAAATACCGGTGAGCCGTCCATGGCATCCAGCCCCTGCACCGTGAGTGTATCGCCTTTGCGCTCCTGCAACCTTACCACAGAAATACCTATCGGATTGGGACGAAGCTGGCTCCTCGTCGAGAACACGCCTGTAAGCGGGCGAGCCGCATCCCCGCGCGGGTGGACCCTGAGCTTCCATTCATGTATTGCGTGGAAGCCGTACACGATAACAAGGAATTCATGCGATTCGATGCCAGTAAGACCGTCTTCATACTCTTTGCACACTTCAATCTCTGACACAATCGATGCCCTGCTCTCAGGCTCAGGTTTCCCGTCATAAGTGCTATGGACGTATCCTATCGGGACTAACCGGACCATGAGCGGGCTCGCTGGGATTTGAACCCAGGTTTTAGGCTCCGGAGGCCCATGTACTATCCAGACTATACTACGAGCCC
>DUGO01000183.1 GCA_013331375.1 Candidatus Methanoperedentaceae archaeon
TCGCGCCTGAAGCACCTGTCCACAGAGAACATCCTGACCGGGAGCTTCCTGTACTTATGCAGCTCTCCGAGCGTTATGAACCAGCCGCTTGTCATGTGGCTGCGCAGCGTCTTATTCGAGGCTTCAGGCACGAGCTCCTTGAACTCGGGGAATACCCGGTCAAGCATAACCGCGACCATTGAATCTGCCACGCGGAGGCGCGCTGCCATCTCAGGCACAAGGTCATCACCCTCGATGTCACCCTTCTTATACTCGTGCAGTATCTGTCTTATCGCCTCAACGTCCACGTCTCCCAGTATCTCTTTTATTGCGGAGGCACGCTCGTCGGATATGCCTACGTTGGGGCGCGGAAGACCTGAGAGGTAAAAGCACCGGTCGAGCACAGCAAGAGCCTCGTAACCGAACTGGCGGTGTATGTCCCTGTCCTCTACTATTATCGGGTTCATAGCCTCCTCGAACCCCAGGCGCATGTATGCCTCCCGGAGCCGCTGTATGGTATCGAAAATGGGATGCGGTCTGCCGTATCCAAGCCGCATGCGGGGATAGCGCTCATTGATGCCTGGCATGGCAAGGCTCTCTTTACCCCGGTTCCATGCGGAGTCAAAATCGGCTTTGGATGCCTGCTTTATCTCATCGGGATTGAATCTCATGACCTGTACTCCTAAGAAGTCAGGTTATATTTAAATATAATTCTTCATGTATCGGTATAGCGGACTGCTCTGTGCTATATTGGTAAATTTCGATAATGTTATATATGACCTATTTATCATAATTACTGGAACAGCCTTTCACATGGCTGATAAGGAACGTTTGCAAAACTACAACATGAATGGAGATAACTTTTATGAATCGAAATTTGTTTTTTATAATTATGCTTGCCATGGTGGTCATGCTCAGCGGGTGTGTAACGATAGATTCAGTGAACCAGCCCTCGACAGCAACGCCGGGCGGGAGTGTAGATACCAGCATCAAGATTTCGCTCGCCTACAACACATCGGGTTCCTACGTAAGTCCTGCACTGGCAGTAAAAATCCCTAACGACTGGGGCGTCACCAGTGCGTATTATACAGGGACTGGCGGAGCGAGCGGGATGAGCGGTTACCTGACAGTGAATACATCGGCATCCAATGACATAGAGGCAAAAAACCCATCGGGGGGGAACTATGTTTGGATAGGTCTTTCGGGTGCGCCGCGTAAGGTGGACATTACTCCTGCAGGCGGCACGGTCACCGTTTACCTGCGTGTCGGGACTACCAGAGGGAACTACAAATTGAACTATAGCGCGGGCTATTATTCAGGCAGCTGGTACTGGACTGACTTTGATGAGAGACCGATTTCAGTTAATACAGCTCCCCAAGCTCCCGGCACACCATCCGGACCGGCAACAGGAGCGACCAAGACATCGTACTCATACTCTGCAACATCGACAGACCCTGACGGCGATTCGATTACCTATACGTTCGACTGGGGCGACGGGACTTCTGGCATTACGGGTAGCGTTTCTTCGGGCTCGAAGGGCACAACCTCAAAGACATGGTCTTCGCCCGGCACGTATCAGGTTAAGGCTAAAGCCGCGGACAGCATGGGCGCCTCGTCCGGCTGGTCCCCCTCGCTGACTGTCACGATAAGCATGCCGGCAGGCATCTCAGTCACATCTTCCCAGCCGGGTACTGAGGTATATGTGGACGGTATCCTGAAGGGAACTGCACCGAACTTCGTATCAGATGTGACCGCAGGCACTCATGCCGTGCTGTGTAAGAAGGCTGGATACGACGACTTCAAAAAGAACGTTGATGTTACGGGCTCGGGAAGCGTCTCGGTGCTCTGTGAGATGGTCAAGGCAGGGGAAACCCCGTCAGGATCGAACGCCACCGTGACCGCAGCAGCATCCCCAACAGTAACGCAGACAGTAACAAATGGGGACAAAGGTCCGGGGATTGATTACGGCACTCTTGGCGCAGCCGCGCTTGTCATACTAATAATCGCAGGCATCCTGGCATACCTGTGGTTGAAGAGCGACCTGCGCATCATACCAAAGGCGTCAAGCCTGGCGGGTGACGGCGTCTCAACCCTGCCGATAAAAGTCCAGTTCGCAAACGCTTTTGGCAGGGCAAGGACCTCCGGGAAGAACAGGGAAGTCGAGATTGAGACCACCTCAGGGAAGATACAAAAAGTGGTCATCCCTGCAGGCAAGGAGTTTGCTGAGGCTGTGCTCACATCATCAACGGAATGCGGTCCAGTGGTCATCACAGCGAAATCGGGCAAGCAGAAAGCCAGCGCAAAAATCAATTTCACCTGCACTGAGGCGGGTCTTTCGGTCGAGATACTGCCTGCGGAGATACCGGCAGACGGCAAATCCACAGCAGCAGTCACTGTCAGGATAAAGGATGATGCCGGGAGACACATCACGCCGCTCACTGAGCGGTCCATCAACCTTACGACCACGCTCGGGAGTGTCTCGACACCGGCGAAAATCCAGCCAAAGTCCCCTTCGGGAACTGCAACACTCACATCCGGGACTGCAAGCGGTATCGCGACCGTTAAAGCCACGATGGGAGCCATTTCCGGAGAGGGCAGTGCAACCATCGGGGAGCTGGCACGCAGGTTCTGCATGCACTGCGGTGCCACGATGTCAATGGAAGCGCACGGCTGCGCCAAGTGCGGGAAGACACCCCCATCGGACGTGGACACAAAGCAGTGCGGCACGTGCGGTGTGGTACTCCCGAAAATAGCGAAGTTCTGCGACAAGTGCGGTGCAAGGCAGGCTGCGCAATAGCGCTGCCTGTCGTACTATTTTTTATTTTTCCATTGAGCCTATCTCTATCCTTGCCATGGGCGGCACAGGCATCTCTATCTGAATTGAGGACTCGACCGCATATTCAAGCCTGGTCACAACGCTTTTTTCTTCGTTTTTCCCGGTTATACCCTTAAGCAGCGTGATTTCCCCGATGCCACGCTTACCGAGCTCTGCTTTTTCGCGGTAAAGCGTTCTTATCGCTTCCATGGTTATGCTGTTTCTGGCAGAAGTATCGTCAGCCGTGATTGTGAGCGCATATGTAAAAGTGAACTTGAGCGTGCGAGTCTCAGCTACGGCACGCCCCACGGAATATTTCACAAGCACTTTTCCTTTCCCTTTCTCAGGAGGCGCGCGGAATGATACAGTACCGCTGTCATAATCAACCGTATAGTCGTCCGGCTCCCTCTTTACTGTCCCTGCAGGGCTCTCTACACCCAGGAGCGGTCTTAACGGCGTCTTTGATAGCTTGAAATCCTTCTGAGTCCCGTCAGCATCGAATTTGTCCTGTGCATCCTCCTTCTTCACCCCGCCGGAGCCCCCGATGCCCTGTTCCTCTGACGTAAAACCCGCGCATGTGATTTTAACAGCCTTACCCTTTTTGTTGTCAGGCTCCCCGATAATGATGTTCTCGGAAGGGACAAGCTCAGACAAGCCTTTTCGAAGTATTTCCAGGAGCGCCTCGTCCACTTCCTTTATCATAAGTCTTCACTTAATCTTCACTTAAGTCTGGTAAGCTGTTTCACTCTGGTCACGTACTGCAGCACGTCAGCTATCCGTACAGCGCTGTCCGCATCCACATCTTCAAACGTTATGTACCGTATCACCTTTTCAGGGCTCGAATTCTCGATCCCGTACTTGTACCACAGGTGCTGGTTTGGTGACTGGAGGTATTCGACATACGGATTCTTATTGCCTCTCGGACGAAGCTTTGACCATTCGTGTATGAACATGGTATCTGAGGTGAACGTAGTCCCGTCCACATACTCAAGCGTTATCTTCAGGGCATCCCGGTCGCCGTGAGCCGCCCCCGACCAGTAGTATATGGTATCCGCGTAATCATGGATGCCGAACCTGCAGACATCGCCCGTCTCCTTCCTGCCGAGATAATACTGCTTTGTTATCAGGCCGAGCACGTCAATCCCGTAGTCGAAGTCCTCTGATGCTTCTTTTGTCAGGCTGTACGAGGTGCCCACAGGGCTCTCAAGACCTGTCAGCGTGACGCTCCTTGTCATGCTCTCAACGAACTTCCTGAGTTCGACAAGCTCATCCTGGATTTTGTTCCAGTCATCGGATTTTATCAAATCACCCGGCTTCTTGTAGTTCGGTTCGAAGACCATTCATAACCATCTCCTGGTAATTGGCTCACAATGTAATACGGATTCCGATAATGATTCCATGCCGGTACATCTCATATCCTGACCACCTTCACCTCTCCCCTGACCCCGCATGCCTTGACGGAATTGACGAGCGCAGCCATGTAATCCTGCGTGACCCCGGCTTTCACAAGGAGTTCATGGGGGAGTCTCAGCTCAAACACTGCAGGCTGGTATGCAGTCCATTCAAAAGTCACTGTTGAGCGGATGTCAATAGTGAAAACCGATTTATCGAACTGCGTACTGTCAAATTTCCCGATGTTGGCTCCCAGGAACTCCATGTAGCGCCACTTCGACCNNGTATTGGAGAGTCTCCCAGTGACATCCTTCCCGTTTATCGTTGCGCTACCCCTGCCAAGGCGCAGCTCTTCCCCGTAAGCCAATTCCCCGTTGAATGTCACGGATTCTCCTGTGGACATGTTCGTGAGCGTGGGGTCCTTGATTTTTGCATCAGGGGTTTCGACTTGTATTATTATTTCGGGTTCGGCATCCTGTATGTTCCTGGGATTGACCACCCATTCGCTGCCTGCGCTGACCTTCCACGTCTTGCTCAGCCTGATTTCCGGGTTCTCCACGATTTCCACAGGGAAATCCGGTGGAATCCGAAGCACTATCCTGACAAGATTCCGTATGGCGCCTATCGTGCCGCCCCCCTTATAGCTGATTATCGCGGTTTTGAGCCGGTTCCTGTAATCCGGGTCTGGTTCGCCGTCGTTCCTTTTGATATTATAAATGGCTCCAAGCCCGTCGATCTCGCCATTGCTTGCAGTATCTACCCAGTGTGCTCTCATCACAGATACCAGGTCTTTCTCGGATTCGTCAAGGCGCTTTCCGGATGCGGAAACAATCGCTGATATAACAGATTCGGGTTCCCAGTGCCTGAAGAAATGCGGCAGTCTCCCGGAAATCGATTCGGCTCGTGACAAGGCTCAATCCCCCACGAATATTTCAAGACTACGAAGCTCCCCTTTCTCATCGAATCGCACTTCTATGTTCTCACTCCTGTCATTGATGGTCACATCGCGCACATCCCTGATACCCTGCACTCCGAGGACCGATTTGATGATGCGGCTGAGTACCACGTCATCGTCTATCGCCAGGGCTTCGATGTACTGGCGTATCGCTGCATCCGCTTCTTTGCGTACCTCATCACGGTTCACGCTCTCCACAACAAAAATGGTCAGTCTTATGTCAAGGGGCACTGTCGCCGGTCTGTTGAATTCAACTTTCACGCCTGCCGCTCTTGTATCTTCAATGACCCGCAATATCTCGTTCTCATCCCCTCCGCTTGCGATTATCTTGATTATACCGGGTATCCCGTCAGGCTGGTCGACCACCTTGACCTCCCCAATGACGCCTTTGACGCCTTCCACTGCGGCTTTCAGCGAGTTCAGCGTCGCTTTTCCTGCCATCTCGAGCGCCCGCTTTGCCCTCTCGCGCAGCTCGGTATCGCTCTCAGCCTCCCTGCCGTTCAGGATGTCTTTCTTGTTGATGACGTACTCAATGCCCATCACAGGTTTTGGCATCACGTTGATGCTGCCAGCGAACACGTTCCCCTCCTTCCCCGGGGACATGGCTTCAATCGGCACGTCGGCTTCCCAGTGCCCTTCCGCATTTCGCACAAGTGCCGCTTCCCGTGTCGTCCTGAACACCTTGACGTTCCCGGCTCTTGCAGAGTATGTGGATACCCTTGTGTCTACCGGGATGCGTATCTCTTCATACTTGGAATACGTTAAATAGAACATCTTTTCAGGGCGCCTGCCGCCCTCAAGCCACGATAGCTCGCTGCCAGATATGCTGTAATCCTTACCCTGCGCGAATTCGGTCTGCACTCCACCTGAAGTCCCCTCGACTTTCTTTACAGCTTTTATCATCGGGTCCCGCAGCCTGTACTTCTCTTTTGTATCATAGACGTGCGCCTCGCGCGATACTTCAACTTCCTTTGGCTCGCCAACCCTGGCGAAGGTCACATCACCCCTGGCTGGCTCAGCCACCTTCCTTGTTACTCCAAGGATGGATACCACAAGGTCAAGGGATTTCCCTGTCGCGGTATCAATGAATCCCGCGTTATAAACGTGGTCCATCTGGGCGTACAGGTAGTCTATCTCGCGCGCAGCAGACTCGACCACGGTCCTTGTCACGCTGCCGGGATTGACATCCGTGATTCCCTGAGGCGCATCAAGCCTGTAATTCACGAAAAATGGAGTCCTGTCATCCGGCTTCTCGCCATCACGCGTCCATTCCAGCGTACTTCCGCCAAGCCTGTAGTCGGTATTTTTCTGGAATACGAACGGTCCGCCACGTACAGTCCCGTCGACCTTGAGTATCTCAATCACGTCTGTATTGCCGAGCCTGTACTTTGTCCGGTTGATCGCGTAGTCATGCTTCTCATTGACTATGCCTTTGGTTATGTGAGACAGCATGGACTCCACGACTTCATTGTAAGGTTTCCTTATGAATGTGATTATCCCACCTCCAGATAGAACGGAAAGACCCTGTTCATAGGTACACTGCTTTTGATTGGCATGACCGTGATATCAAGTATTACGATATGCGGGTTGTCCGGGGGCACGCTGACAGCCAGGCTCACTATGTCCTTTACCCTGGGCTCCTGCAGTATGCATTCCTTTGCATACAGCCTGACAAGCTCACGCGTGCCCTGGTTGTTCGGCTCGCCTATGAGCTCATGCAGCCTCGAGCCGTAATCCGGGTGCCCGAGGTCAGAAAGCTCGCCCCTGCGCGTCAGCATCCTGTGCATGATCGCCTGCCCGAGATTCTCGCGTCCTTCCGCGACCTGCAAATCACCCTTTCTGCTGACAGACAGGTCTGCGCCAAGCCCCATGAACTCAGGTCTTGTCTCAAGTATGATTTTCAGGTCGGTTCCGAGCAGCTCTTCGTCCATATCTTCACCATGTTCATCCTATCATCACTGTCCCGACTGCGATTACACTACCCGATGGCAGGTCTGCCGGGTCATTGCAGGTCGTTGCTGTATCCCCGTTCCTCGCAGCCATTTTCCCGTTTATCCGAACTGTTGCGCTTCCCGTGATTAAGGTCGCCCTGTTGGACGGCGGCTTCTGGAAAGGACCTCCCTGCGGTATATGGGGCGGCGTGTTGGTGGCTGTCGAGCCTGCGGTTGCGGCAGGCATTCCCATTATCTTCACATCGCTGCTCAGGCTGCCGTCCACGATTCCTGTGAACGGGTGGGGAAGCGGCGTGGGCACGGGTCCGCCGGGTGAGGGTATATTGACAATATGGATATCGGTTGCAACGACCTGGTCGCCCTGTTTGCATGCCTGCTGTCCCATTTTTGGTACCTCGTCAGTTGATATTTACCATTGCGCCTTTGATGTCAAGGTTTGCAGAGGCTTCAAGCTTGGCTCCAGCGCCTGCCTTGAGCTCAAGTGATGCCTTGCTCTCAATCTTTACGTTCTGTCCTGAGAGCGTGATGTCTCCCTTTGCATTTATGCCGACTGCGGCATTTGATTCGACCGTAACGTCGCCATCCGTTTTTACCGTAACTATGGATTTGCCCACCTCTGCACGCAGCTCATCATCCGTAACCGTGAGGACTGTCCCGCCCGGGAATTTCATGTAAAGCCTGCGAACCCCTGATTTTTTGGGGTCAGGCGATTCATATACCAGCTCGCCTTCCTTATTCACTGGCGGTCTGTCATCATCATTGTACAGCCTGCCAATCACGACAGGGGCATTGATGTCCCCGCTCACGAACGCAAGGAGAACCATATCGCCGACATTGGGGACATACGTGAGCCCTATGCGCTGCGTCGCTATCGGCACCCTGCGCAGCTCAAGCTCGCGGTTCTTGAGCTTGACATTGCATTCATAGTTATCATAATCGCCTGCATCCGCATGCGGTAAGACGGACGTGACCACGCCGAGCTCGATAAGATTCAGCTTTTTTACCTCGTTCTCGGCAACCTTCCGGATTACTTCAACCGCGCTCATGACTCACCTTAACTTTTTGCCTTTTGTCCCATTTTCTCTATAAGAGACCTGACAAACCCTTCAGCGCTGTTGAAGTCTCTCTGCCTGTCCTCTACGCTCTTTTTTGCCTTCTGTGCCATTGCTTTTGCCTCGCCCATGGACTTATCAGTCCGCTTCCTGCTCTCATCGTGGGCTAATTTCTTAATGTCAAGCATCTTATTTGCAGCATCAGCCTTCTTTTTTGCGGCTTCCATGGAAGACTTCGCACGCTGCTGTTTTGCTTCAATCAGCTTGAACGGTTCCTCAGATTTCTTTATTGCAGCATCAATAGCACGTTTTTTCTGTTCAACAGTGGATGTTGCCTTTTTTAAGGCTCCGCCAGCACGGTCAAGCTTCTCTTTAGCCTGCCTGCCGGACTCAACGCTTTTCTCAGTCATACTCCTGGCGCTTTTTTCCCCTGCCATCCAACCTCACAGATATTATCAGCCGGCAGCCGATTTTCTGGTTATGACATGGTGCTGACCCTTTATAAAACTTGGGTTTGCGCATTGCTGCGATGTGGCATTCCGGTCAAACCCGCTTGCAAGACCGGGTCATAAAAAGTCACGGGAAAATTAACGGTGATACCTGCTGGAAAATACCTACATACGCCGTGTATCGCTGAACGTGACGAGTTTGTTCAGGGCTTTCCACTTCTCAGCCATCTCAATAAACTCGTTCTCATATCCCGAATCCCTTATTGGCGGCACGGTCTTATGAGGCGCAAAGTTCCTCGGGGACCCCCCGTCTTTTAAGTACTGCTTATAATCACTGAGCGCCTTGATATTGCTATCGTACTCGTCATTGCTTATATACCTGAACACCTCAAGTTCCGGGTACCCCTTGTGGATTTCCTTTGTCACTACATAGATACAGTTGTCCTGGCTCTTGCCCTTGGTTATTTCCATCTCAAGCGAGACCTGCCTGCCCGACGTATCTTTACCCGGGTTACACGAAAGCACCCAGCGGTCGTTGAACGTCTTGTTCAGTTTAACCTGGATCGTTTTTTCACCCATGTGCCATACCTCGTTAGATGCGTTATTCAGGAATTCCGGTTTTTATCTGCCTTTAATTAGCATCTTAATGAATATAAACTATTTGGCAATCCCGAAGTGTGTTTTGTATTCCAGGACTATAGTCCCCTTGCGCGTTAGCTTTATATCTCCATAAGAGATTGAATGCCGCATGGAGAAAGTGCGCGCATCCCTTGGCACTCTGGGGGTCCTTGGCATGGAGCTCATCAGGATGGATACACCGCCCACAACAGCGTACCTCCAGATATACACAGAGAAGAGGTGCGACTCTAACTGCCTTTTCTGCGCACAGGCAGCCAGCTCGTCTGCGGACATCTCGAATATCGCACGAGGCATCTACACTCCTGCAGACCTTACCAAGGTCATGACAAGGCTTGCGGCTGCATACGCTCGCGGGCATCTGAAGAGAGCCTGCGTGCAGACCATGAAATACGCAGGATGGTGGGAAGACACACTTCACCTTATAGGTCGCATCCGGAACTCCTGCGATATCCCTATCTCTGTCTCCGTGTTCCCTCTTCCGGACAATAAGTACCAGGAGCTCAGGCAGCTCGGGGCTGATTCGATTGTGATACCGCTTGATGCCTGTTCGGAAAAGCTGTTCGATAAGATTAAAGGCAAGTCCGCTAACGGTGCTTTCAGGTGGGAGACGCATCTCTTGGGGCTTGAGCGGGCAGTCGGGGTCTTCGGGCGCTGGAATGTGGGCACGCACCTGATAATCGGTCTTGGGGAACGTGGGGAGGATGCCCTGAGGCTGATAGAGAGGCTACACAAGAGCGGCATAAACACGGCGCTGTTCGCCTACACCCCGGTTGAGGGCAACCAGCTTGCATTGCCGCAGCCTGACATGAGGCACTACAGGTCGATCCAGATAGGGCACTACATCATAACCGAGGGGCTCTCCCCGGTCTGCGACATGACATTCACAGCAGGCGAGGTCGTGGGCTTTGGGGTGGAACCCAATATCCTGCGGAAAGTGATAGACAGCGGCGAGGCGTTCATTACAGCGGGTTGCGATGGCTGCAATCGCCCGCTTGCCACGGAATACGCATCAAGTGCCTATAACTTCCCCAAACAGCCCGATAAGGGCGAGCTTGAGACCATCCGCAGGATGTTCAGGCTATAGGAACTTCGAGGCGAAAAGACCCAGCTCGAAGAGCACGGCAAGCATTCCGGCGACAAGAAGCTGAGAGACCCCTGTCATGTCTGAAGGCAGGAGGAACGCAAGCGCAAGCAGGAGCCCGTATACCACTGCCCGCTTCCCTTTTACCTGTTCACGTTTTATGAGCCCCAGCTTTATGGATGCCATGACAAGCAGCGGGAACTGGAATATTAGCGCGAACCCGAGCACAAGCGTCGTCAAAATGGAAAAGGTCTCGCGAAGCGAAATCCCGGGCTCGGCTATGCCTCCTGCGTATGTTACAGTGTACCTGAATATCGATGGCGCTGCAATGGAATAAGCGAGAGCCGCGCCGAGCAGGAACAGCAGGAATGACAGGGGGACGAGCTTGAAAAAGAACGTTTTTTCATTGGGATACAATCCCCTTCCCGCAAAAGCGAATGCCTCGTAGACCACAAGCGGCACGCCGAGCGCAAGAGCTCCTGTGAAAGAGATCGTGAGCCTCGTAATGAGGAACTCAAGCGGGGAATACACTATCATCTGCATACCGGGGAGCAGGTCGTCCCAGATCATCCTGAGGATATCCCCTGAAAAGGGAAATATGAGCGCGAAAACCACGAGTACAACAACGATTATTACAAGGAGCCTGTTGCGGAGCTCTGCCAGGTGTTCGCGCAGTGGCAGCTCGGTGTCCCCTGCTACTCCGTTCATGATGCCGTATTGGAGCTTATTGGCTTAAACACTGGTGCTTTGACCTGGCTCGCGATGGTGCGATATGAGTAAAAATAAATAGGTTTAACAATCAATACTTACTTGGGAGTTTCCCTGAGAAAGGTCGCTGAGGAGTTCGCAGGAGTAACATATGGATGAACTCGAAAAGTCCTTACACGAGTTGACGCGCGAAGAATTGGTCCAGGCATGGACGTTATTCAAAGGTGTGTTCGAGTTCGCGCCCGATGCTATAGTGGTCGTAGATGGGAAAGGCGTCATCATAGAAATCAATGACCAGGCAGAGAAGATGTTTGGCTACGCCCGCGGGGAGGTAATCGGCAAGCCGATTGAAATCCTGATACCTGAACGCTTCAGGAAACGTCACATCGAGCATATAAGGAGATATATGTCTGCGCCTCACACCCGGAAGATGGGAGAGGAGCTTGAGCTCTACGGATTGCGAAAGGACGGGACAGAGTTTCATGTTGATATAGCTCTCGGACCCCTGAGTACCGAAAAAGGTCTCAATGTGCTCGCCATTGTACGTGACATTTCTGACCATAAGAAGATGGAAATTACATTGCGCGAATCCGAGATGAGATTCCGGTCAGTTGTGGAATCCGCCCCTGATGCGATCATACTGGCAGACAGCGATGGCATGATAATTTCCTGGAACGAGAGCGCAACAAGAGTATTCGGGTATACTGAGAGTGAAGCACTCGGCAAGCCCCTTACCATCCTGATGCCAGAGCGATACAGNNCATACAGGGTCCCGCATCTTAAAGGACTGGAAAAGGTGCGTGCCACCGGCAAGAGCAGCTATCTCGGGAAGATCAGCGAACTTGAAGCCTTGAGAAAAGACGGTAGCGAGTTCCCGATCGAGCTTTCCCGTGCTGCATGGAAGGCTGGGGAACGGATTACCTTCAGCGGTATCGTACGGGACATAACAGGTCGCAAGCGTGCCGAGGAAGCTCTGGCAGCCAGTGAAAGGAAATACAGGGGCATCTTTGAGAATGCCATCCTTGGCATTTTCCAGACCTCAGTTGAGGGTCACATCCTGGCTGCGAATTCTGCGATAGCGAGAATGCTCGGCTACGATTCACCTGGTGAGCTTATCAACAGCGTAAAGGATGTGCGAAAACTCTATGTCGAGCCCGGACGAAGGCTGCTGTTCATCCGCTTGATGCGTGAATCGGGTGAGGTGAAAGACTTCGAAGCCCATGTGAGGCGCAAAGATGGCAGACTGATATGGGTGCACATTAATGCCCATTCCATACTCGATGCGGGCGGCAACCTCAGCGCGATTGAAGGTATAGTTTCTGACGTAACGCACCGAAAGCGAGCTGAACAGAATTTTGAGAGGCTCATCGAATCAGCACCTGATGCCATAGTTGTTATGAATAGAAAAAATGAAATCATCCTGGTCAATTCGCAGACTGAAAAGTTATTTGGCTACGGCAGGGATGAACTGGTAGGCATGTCGTATGACGTCCTGATACCCGAGCGATTCAGGGAGGGTCATGCGAAGCACTGTGCGGGTTATTTTGAGGATCCCGTTCCGAAAACAATGGCACTCCACCTCGGAGGGGCTGTTGCATTGCACAGGGACGGAAAGGAGTTGCGGGTCGAGATCAATATCAGCCCACTTGAAACCGATGAGGGGATACTTGCTATAGTATCAATTCGCTCCAGGTAGAAGGAATAAACTCGTTTATACCTGTTCCATCACGGGTTTCCGCAATTCAATCTCAGGGAACTTGCGCTTGGTTTTCATGAATTCCCTTGCCCGTTTCATCGCGGTCGCGTATGCGAACAACCATCCTTCATTGATCAGGATGGTGCAATCCCTGATGTCTTCCTTGCTGAGCGTTCCCGAGCTAAAGGATTGCAGGAGCTGGATGGTGGCGATGCAGGCAGCGCTGTATTCGTCCATGTCTTTCGATTCAGTGGCTACGTCATGGAGGAGCATCTTGAAAAGACCCCGGAATTTGTTAGAGGGCGTGAACGGGTCCTCTCCTATCTTCATGATGGCGTTAATCTCTAAAAGCAGGGTGTATAGCCGTTTAAGCCTGGCTTCATCCCATTTTTCCATCGGATTATCCGTATCTTCATACGATTCCCAGACCAGTTTGAGCTGGGCATCAAGCTCTTCCTTATTCTCCGCACGCTTGAGCGCGTATTCCGAAGACCGCAGCTCGGGTATCGTTGAAACATAATACCTGAAAAGGTTCCTGAGCTTCTCGCCGTCCTCCCCCGCCACGATAGTCATCTTACTGAGTATCTCATATTCAGTGTCGGTCAGGGTAACGGTAAGCTCTTTTGGCATCTTCCACCTGTCAGGAGGTACGGCGCGGGAAAAAGACACGCAATAACATTTTATCCTACCTGCTCTGCTACAAATGTGCATTCGTCAGAACCTTGTATTGCACATTTTGTCCCTTTCTTGCAGTAATACCCGGGATTGATGTGCTTTCTTGCCATCGCACCAAAGAATCCCCTCAATATGTCGCAGTAATTGCACTCCTTATTGCACGCGATGCCTTTTAGGTGGAACACTACTTTTTTTTCAGAAATATCAATTACGACCTTTAGGCCTTCTTTCTCAAATTCGGCTGCTATATCGTCTATCTTTGTGGTCTCTATCATCCGTGCCGCAGTCTCCCCTGCCTCGAACATCAGCACCGAGTTGGCGGATTCTGTCACTATATCATTGCACACTTTGATGTAGGATTCAAGAAATCTCCTGAACAATCATTCATCTCCCTGATAACATTTCAATTCCATAGCTAATAAGGTTTCCTCGGAATTGTTATGAGGTGTCCGGGTGAGGGGCAAGCCTTAAAACTTTATATGAAACCGGATTGGAATATAGCTGCGGGAGGGCGTTTTGCGTTTCGCGATTATAAAGAACGAAGGTAATTGCATGCGCCGGTCGGGATTCGAACCCGAGTTTAAGCGTTGGCAACGCTCAGTGATAACCGCTACACTAC
>DUGO01000189.1 GCA_013331375.1 Candidatus Methanoperedentaceae archaeon
ATATTATATACTAATAGCAACAAGATATATAGTTAGGTGGAGTTTAGTTATGAGGAAGAGATTATTTCTACTATCAGTGTTGATAATTATGATGTCAGCCCCCGTGATTGCGCCTAACGGGGGAGGAAACGGGGGGGTTGGAGCACACCTGTGGTTATTCCCCGACGGCGGCACTTATGTAGCATCCAGCCTGGATGACTGGCTGAATGAATCCTGGACCATTGGTTTTGGGCCATTTGACCTCAATGTATCAAATCAAGACAAAGAGGAAACGGTCAATGAGCTATATATCATCACCGCCATAAACAAGGCTACAGGTATCACTGTGGAACTAAATGGGATGGAGCTGAGTAACTGGATAGCAGCCGATGGCAGTAAGCCGTCAGTTCCCACAAATCCCCCATATGAATATCCTCCTCACGGGATTTACCAGACTGGTACTTATTACAACATAACCAGGTTTTCAGTCAACCTGCAGCCGAAAAGCAACATAACATTACAGGTATTTACGGACGGACCTTCCGGCGCAAAAGTACATTTTGATGCTGTCGGGGCAAACTATAGCAATGCACCTATTCTCTTTGTCCCGCCGTCCCATGATGCTACAAGCTATGGTAATGGCAACCACAGCGTACCCGAGTTCCCTGTGATAGCCCTGCCGGTTGCGATGCTGCTGGGGATAATATTCTATATCCTGTGGAAACGGGGAAAAGTGTAAGCTATGGATATCGTAGCCATGAAGTGCGCATGTTGCGGTAAGGAGATATATGTGATGAGGGAGTGCGTAAAACCTGAGATATACTGCACCCTCAGCTGCATGGACCTGGCGGCATCAGCGTCGCATGAAAAAACTATGCTTGGGGCGGGGAGTGTGGTCCGCTGAAATCAGTGGGCTGTGAATAGAAGCTGGAAGGGCATTTGCCTGTACTGGCGTTCACGGTCCATCCTCCAGGCTTTCAAACTGGATGTTTTTGCAGCTACAGAGTACGTAACCAAAGGATTTATTTATCTTCCAAGTGTAGTGAAACATACCGCCAGAATATTACAATGGGAGGGGCATGAGCGCGTCCATCATGAACAATAGACTTCAACCTTTTCATGTTTTCCTTTTCATGACGGTTATATATGCAGGTCTGATATTCTATTTCTCGTCGCTATCTGACCTGCCATTTCTCAGGAACCATGCATATTTTATAAACTATCTCATAGGAGTTTTCGATGAAGCTGGACTTAAGTTCATGCTGGCTCCCTTTTATCTCGCCCGCGTTTATCCAGATAAGTTCTTGCACGCGGTCGTTTACTTCGGTTTCGGGATTTTGCTGTATCTCACCTTCGCAAATTCAAAGTATCCGGTATTAGTAAAATACCCTTTCCTGTTAGCGATTGTCATAGGCACTATCTATGGTGCTACGGATGAATTCCACCAGTCATTTGTTCCCGGGAGGACGATGAGCACCGGGGACCTGCTCGCAGATGCGCTCGGGCTTGCCGCGTCCCAGGTTTTTGTCCTACTTGCGTTTATTGTCCTGAACATATCAAGACGGTTTCATCATGAATTCCTGTCCTGATGGACTCTCCTGCTTTTTTCCGATACCACAGGCTCTATCAGCCTTGAGTTCTCCACATCTACAACCCCGAGGTCGGTCAGCCTGTATCTGGGTATCACAGGAAGGGTCAGGAAGGACAGCGCGCTGAACGGTGACCTCAGAGCGCAGCCCATCTCCTTTATGATCTTCTCAAGCGACGCCAGTTGCACTGCCACTTCATCAACACTCAGCGGGCTCAATATCCCCGCGAACGGGAGCGCAAGACTCCCCAGTATCTTCCCATCTCGCGCAAGCACAAGACCGCCGTGCATCTTATTAATAGTGTTCGCGCACAGAGCCATGTCACTGAAATCTGTGCCAGCGACAATGACGTTGTGCGAGTCGTGCGCTATGCTCTGACCGAATGCGCCTCTATTTAGAGCAAAGCCTNNTCTGTCCCACAGCGCCCCCGTTGAGTGAGAGCCCGCTTATGAAACCCCTGCCGATCGACCCGCGTTTGCCATGCCTCTCAACGACGCAGGCTGCAAGGATGTCCCTTTCAATGTCCGGCTGAATGATGCTGTTTTCAACATCAAGGGTCTCAATACTGTGTTCAGTCAGGAGTTTTCCGGGTATGATACTGATGACGTTGACATCTTCGCTGGCGCTCTGGGATGCTATCCACAGGTCGTGCGGCATGACTGTCCGGTACTGTACGGTATCCAGAGCAAATGCCGGGTAACGAATTTCTCTTTGTTTTCGTTTCTTTCCCGTGAATACTCCGTGTATGGCAATTGTCTCAATATCGTCAAGTATTACTATAAAGGCACGCCGTCCTATGCTTATTGAGCCAACCTTATGGTCTATCCTGAAGTGACGAGCCGTATTTATTGTGCACATGGCTATCGCCTGGATGGGGTCGAGCCCGAGTGAGACGGCTCTGCGCACAATTGCGTCCATGTGCCCCAGCATGAGGTCGGATGGGGAGGTGTCGTCTGAGACAAAAAAGAAGCTTTCAAGCGACACGCCGCTCTGCAAAAGCCCTGGTATGAACCCGGAAAGGCATCCAGCAGCCGACCCTTCGCGCAGCATTACTGCCATTCCAAACCGTGCTTTTTCCAGCGCCTCATCGAGCTCAAGGGATTCGTGGTCGCTTGAAATTCCCCGGTACATGTACCTGAAAAGCTCGCTGCCCCGGATGCCAGGTGCGTGCCCGTCGATGCGCAGGTTTCTTTTTTGCGCCTCACTTATCATCGCGAGCTTTTCCGGGTCAGCTCCGATGACTCCCCGGTAATCCATCATCTCGCCCAGCCCGATGACATCCGGCTGTCCAAACAGGCTCCCTGCTTCACGCACTCCGATATGGGCGCCCGATGTCTCGAGTCCTGAGGCAGGCACACACGAGGGCACTGTGAGGAATACGTCTACAGGGAGGCTCTCGGCTTCGCGCAGGATGAGCCCGATGCCCTTTTTCCCGAGCACATTCGCAATCTCGTGCGGGTCTGCCACGATGCCCGCAGTCCCGTGGGTGAGGGCTTTTTCCGCGAACCGGGTGAGAGTTACAAGGCTTGACTCGAAATGCACGTGCCCGTCGATGAATCCCGGCGACGCATACCTGCCCTCCATGTCAATGCGTACCGTGTGGCTGTCCACTATGCCGCTGACATCCCCGATGCCGGATATGACGCTGCCCGTGAGCGCTATGTCTCCCGGCAGTATCTCTTTTGTGAGAACATTTATGATGTTGCAATTCTCAAGTACGCAGTCTGCTATGAGGTCGGTGTCCGTGATGAGCATGCACCCCTGTTANNGTTTGAAAAGAGTTTCTGTTCGAAATATTATTTATGTTTGAGAACTTTTTTCCATTTTTCAAGGGATATCAGAAAATATTTTTCTTTATCTCCGGTTTATCTGCGAATTATTTTTACAGCACCCGCTTTCAAGCAAAGCTTATATACCTCATTATGATAATCATAGATTTGTATGCCTGGCTGGCAGAGTCCTTTGAAGGCTTGCGCCCGCAGGTTAATTGAACAGGTGGGACAATGGCAAAGATAATGCACGCACAGACGGTCCTTACAGATGAGGACCTCTCGGCACTCAAGCAAAAAACGGGTGAGAAAAATACAAAGGATGCGCTTGCCAAGGCTGTCCAGCACTATCTTGAGTGTGAGTACACTCAGGTCAAGGACATGTGGACGAAGAAGCTCGAAAAAATAGTTGAGCGGAAAAAAAAGGAGGAAGAATAATGAGGAATATGAAAAACCANNTGCAGTGTCGCCGGTCATCGGCGTAATACTGATGGTAGCGATAACTGTCATCCTTGCGGCGGTCATCGCCGCGTTCGTGTTCGGTATGGGCACGCCCAAGCAGGCACCGCAGGCAAGTATAAGAGCATCGTCGGTTGATGCTGCATGGGACTATATCAAACTGGAGCACCAGGGCGGCGCTGATATCACACTTTCAGATGTGAAGCTGATTGTGGAGAACCCAACTAATAGGACTACTTGGTCAAAGATGGGCAACACAACCAAGTTCAAAGCTGGCGATGTGATCTATGTATACACTAATAGTACAGTTACTGGGCAGAATCCATTGTCAAGCACTGGTGTGTTCCTCAATGGGCAATCAGTATCAGGTGGTATGAATGTGACTGCTACATATGAAGCAGGCAACACAGACATCACCTCTGGATATGAAATTGTTGTGACAATGATAGACGTACCCAGCGGGCAGCAGATAGCCAAGACTATAATCAGGACGTAACCATACATGCCCCCTCGGGGGGCTGTATCCCTTTTTAAAAAACGCATAAAAGCAAAAGATTGAAATAGTTGTATTAGAGTATCAGACCTGCAATGTTCACGAAAAAAGATGCTGTTAAGGATGAGAATGCAGTATCCGCCGTGATAGGCGTCATACTGATGGTAGCCATCACGGTCATAATAGCGGCTGTCATAGCATCAATCGTATTCGGCATCGGACCCGTGAAGTCCTCCCCGAAGACCAGCATAAAGGCTGTAAGCGCTGATGCGACCGCGGATTATGTCAGGCTTGAAAATCAGGGGGGGCAGCAGTTCTCGCTCTACGACCTCAAGGTGATAGTGGAGCAGAGCGGGAAAAGGATTGTATTCACAAGAGCCAGCCAGGATGCATCTAACAAATTTCTGGTAGGCGATGCACTTTTTGTATATACCGAAAAAGTTAACGGTATGTGGACAGTCACTCTTAACGGCATATCCGGGAATGGGATACCCTTGAACCCGGCATATGAATCAGGGAATTTTTCCATCCAACCCGGGACCGATGTCGTGGTAACACTGGTTGATATTCAGAGCGGGCAGATTATCGCAAAGACGCGCACGAATGTGGGATGAGCGTCCAGCGCCTGTATTTTTATAGTTAATTGCGCGGCGGATTTCAGCATCGCCGCCCACCGGGCGTGAGGCGCCTCCGGGCGAACGTCTGTGGGGGGGCATGTGAATGCGAGCTCGGGCGGCGCGGGGATGCAGCAGGCTGAGGGCGCAGGGCAGGGCGTTCAAAGGGGCGCGTTGTAACCGATATTGTGCATGATGACTTAAAGTGATACGAATATATGCTTGAATGCGAAACTGGATTCTCATTATCTTGAACTTGAATCGAAG
>DUGO01000136.1:0-7189 GCA_013331375.1 Candidatus Methanoperedentaceae archaeon
AGGTGCATGTACTTTGCATTATTTAATGCTGCTGTTATTCTCTCACATCATCATTCCGGGCGGCATTCCCATTCCTGGCATCCCGCCCATTCCCCCCATACCGCACGGCGCGCCGCCGGGTCCGCACGCACCCCCGGCTCCGCCAGCAGGCTGCTTTGTGGATGCTGCTATGACGTCGTCTATACGGAGTATCATTATCGCGGCTTCGGTTGCGGAGTTTATTGACTGTGTTTTCACTCTCAGCGGCTCTATCACTCCGCGTTTCCACATATCCACGGGTTTGCCCTCGAACACGTCCAGACCGGTCGTGCTGCTGCCGCTCTCATGCCTGCTCCTGAGCTCAAGCAGCATGTCTATCGGGTCAAGACCCGCATTCTCGGCGAGTGTCTTTGGTATGACCTCCACCGCATCTGCGAATTTCTGCACTGCAAGCTGCTCCCTGCCCCGAAGTGTGGACGCGAACTCACGCAGCTTCAGAGCCACCTCAAGCTCCGGGGCGCCTCCTCCAGCAACAAGCTTCCTGTCCTCGATAGCCACGCCCACTGCACGCAGCGCATCCTCCATGGCTTTGTCCACGGTATCCACCACGTGCTCCGAGCCGCCGCGGAGAAGTACGGTCACTGCCTTGGGATTCCTGCATCCCGTGATGAATGTCATCTTCTCTGCGCCTATCTTTCTTTCCTCAACTTCCCGCGCATACCCGAGGTCATCAGCAGCAAGGTCCTCGATGTTCGTGACCAGGCTTGCACCTGTCGCTATCGCGGTCTTTTCAATGTCGCTCCGCGTCAGGCGCCGCAGCGCAAGTATGCCTGCCTTTGCGAGATAGTACTGGGCAATATCCTCGATGCCCTTCTCGCACAGGACCACGTTCGCCCCACTGTCCACTATTTTCCCGACTATGCTCTTGAGCAGCTTCTCTTCCTCGTCAAGGAACTCCTGCATCTGCTCGGGGGATGTAATCTTTATCTCGGCATCGACTTCGGTCTTGCTGAACTCAATGGGCGTACTGATGAGCGCTATCTTGGCATCCTTTATCTTTTTAGGCATGGCAGGGTGCACGACCTCTTTATCAAGCACCATTCCGGAAATGAGCTCGGAAGCGTCAAGGCTCGCACCGAACTTCTTGACCGTCTTTATGTTATTGATGTCTGCTACCGTCCTGCCGTCTTCATCCTCTGCAACTGCCTTTATAGCGCGAACTGCGATATCAGCAAGCTTGTCCCTGGATAGCTCCAGCCCCTTGCCGGTGATTGCGGTGATTGCGATGTTGCGCAGCGCTTCGTCATCGTTGCCCACGTCTTTTGCGAGCGTCCCCAGGACTTCGACCGCTTTGTCAGAAGCAAGCCTGTACCCATCGATTATGAGCGAGGGATGGATGTCCTGCTCTATGAGCTCCTGGGCTTTGTCCAGCAGCTCGCCCGCAATCACAGCGGCTGTTGTCGTCCCGTCTCCCACTTCATCGTCCTGTGTCTTGGACACGTCCACTATCATCTTTGCTGCCGGATGCTCGATGTCCATTTCACGAAGTATCGTTACCCCATCGTTCGTTATGAGAACACTATCGCCATTCACAAGCATTTTATCCATTCCTTTCGGTCCAAGGGTCGTACGAACCGCTGCAGCTACTGCCTTTGCTGCCATGATGTTGTTGGATTGCGCGTCCCTGCCCCTGGTGCGTCTGGTACCTTCTCGAAGAACCAGTATTGGCTGTCCACCTTGCATGACCATGAATATTGCCTCCGTGTCATCAAAAACAATGGCTTGTGTTGAGTGTTTGTAATTCTATAAGAACCTTGCGGTCGCTTCCCATGTCGGGCTATGCATAGCGTTTGAGCATTGCAGCATCTCCCTCGAACTTACGCAACAGCCTGCTGTAGAACTCGTCGCCTTCCATCTTCGCCAGCTTCTCGACTATGAGTTCCGGCGTGCTGCGTGCGATGCAGTTATATTTCGGGCTCCTTTCGATGATGAGGTTCTGGTTCTCATCAAGCCCCTTTGCCTCTATACCGTCCACCCTCACACTGCAGATGGCATTTTTAATAACTGATTCCGCAAGGTGGCTCACGAACACTGCAATCCCGCCTTCCGCATGTATTTCCTCAAGCACGCCGGCTATGATTTTCGCTGCAGCCCCCGGCTCGGTGATGGACTCAAGCTCATCCGCAAGCACGACTTTTGTGCCCTTCGACCTGATGGCTGAGAGGCTTTTCAGGGTTGCCTCGAACGCCCCTGCGTCCATGGTTCCCCTGGATTTGCTGAAAAAGAATATCCCATCGACCAGAGATAGCGCAGCACACGATGCCGGTACGGGGAATCCCATATGCGCAAGGATAACGGTCTGGGCTACGAGCTCAAGCACCGAGGTTTTCCCGCCCGAATTGACACCGCTCAGCAGCACTACCCTGTGCTTCCCGCCAATCTCGTAATCAACCGGAGCAACT
Source organism: Candidatus Methanoperedentaceae archaeon (assembly GCA_013331375.1). Lineage (GTDB taxonomy): Archaea > Halobacteriota > Methanosarcinia > Methanosarcinales > Methanoperedenaceae > UBA10536 > UBA10536 sp10536u. Next base: position 2,442 of record DUGO01000136.1, read on the forward strand.
GCCTGCGTCTCTGCAAGGAACAGGTTCCTGCCTCTTTCAATCCGTATCTGCGGCTCGTCCTTGATAACTGGCATCTGCATATTGTACTCAAGCGCAAAACACCCTGCGCTGTACTCGACATCGAATTCGAGCACGTCCCTAACTATCCTGGATACGGTTTCCCTGTACCCGCGAAGTTCTCTTGCAAGAGCGCGCTCCCGGGCAATCTGGTTTGATGCCTGTTTCTGCTGCACGTATCTCTTCAGCAGGTCAAGCGCTTTTTTGTTTATTCGCACAGGATACGCCACCTCTTCGCTGAATAGACCGCTCACATACTGCGCTTCATACGGGTCAAGCCGCAGTTCGGAAACCATGCGGGCGCATGCCTCCCGTACAGCTTTCGTGTATTTGTCCTCTATCTCCCTCTCAACGATATGCCTGATGCCGCCTCCCATTATCTTCAGCAGGTCGCCGCCGCTAACGGTAATTGAAGAGTTGTCCACTGCCTGCCGGAACCTGTCATTCGCAGTCTTCTCAGCCTCAGCAATACCGGCTTCGAGGCGCTCTAAAGAAGCCCCGCTTCCTGAGCCTGCGCCGACCTCATTTAGAAGAGTTGAAAGCCGCTCAAGCCCCTCGTGAGTTATGCAAGGGCAGAAACCGTCCATACGACGGCGTATCAATTTTGCCGCATCCACCGCGGCTGATATTGAATCACGGTTCTTTGCGAAAAACGCTATCTCCCTTTCAGGGACCATGTACCAGTCATCTATCTTGCCCGCGTCCGCGAACTCGAGCGTGATATCCTCAGGATAGTCGAATCCTGCGAGCTCTGTCCCTATTACGATAGCATGGGAATATCCCCTTGCAATATCCACGAGCTCGTCCGGCTTTTCAACATGGCGAACGTCGATAAAGGCACCGTACCTCATCTTTATTGACTCGTATTCAGACCCGCATGCCGCAATCACCCTTCCATGCGCCTTTGCCGCAGGGTACTTCTGCTTCACAGGTCGTACCCGGCTGATAAGCGAATCAAGCTCGCCGGACCTCAATTCACCAGCGACCGCAAGCGCACTCTGCATCCTGTCCCTGACTCGTGATATCCCATCTTTTCCAGAGGCAGGACGCGGAAAAAAGGTGTGCAGCTTGCATCGTGCATACTGAGTATGTGCATAGCGCTTGACCATCCCAAGAACGCGCTCGTATATCCTGTATGCTTCCTGTGTACAGAGGAAGTCCTGCGGCTTCGAGCCCTCGTTAAGGGCTATCGCCTCATGAACCACAGATATCGCGAACTTTTCGCTCACGCCCTCAATCTCTGATAAACCCGCTACATCGCCTTCCAGGATGGCGGCAAGCGCAGCCTCCTCGGAGCCGAAGTGCTCTATGAACCTGTGCGCTGTCCGTTCCCCTATGCGCGGGATCTCCATCAGGCTCTTCATAATTATCTGGAGACCCTCTTATGTAATCCGGATATACTTCAGGTTTTGGAGAGCAGCGCGAAAGTATTCACTCTTCGGACAAAGACATCACGATGTCTGGAAAAATCGGTTATCGCATGTCGATCTTCATCTTTCCCATCGATACGAGGTAGGATATTTCCTTCCCAGCCACGATCCTATCCTTCAGCTCCGGCGGGATCTTGAGCTCCAGCGTGGAGTAATCACCCATATCCATTATCTGGGCAACATCGCTGGCAACAGACAGCACCTGACCTGACTTCCGCTCGACTATCGGCACATATATCTTGTCGGTCACAGGACCAACCATTGAACGCTTCTGATTATCGAAAATCCCTATCGCATCTATCCTTGCCTTCGCTGCGCCGTGCTTTCCAGGCTTTGAGTGCGCTATGCTCTTGATTATGCACGGCTCATCGTCAATGATTACATAATGTCCTTCTTTCAGGGTTCGAACCTCTGTCTGTTCCTTCATCGTAGTCCTCCAGGGATAGCACTCACACAATATCTGAATATATACCTTTCGAAGAATGGTTGTTTTTTGCTAATGCCGGACCTTATCGTCACGGTTCATGGGCAGTCTCATTGCAGCCAAGTGCGATCCTGCCGCTCTCAGCTTCTGGATAGCAGGGCGACGACCACGACTATCACAAGCGCTAACTGCGGGAATATGTACCATTTTACCATTGATTGTATCCCCGTAACGCGGCTTGATAGCTCTGCCACGTCTTTCGTTAGGACTGTCACCGACTCCTCAGTTTTCTGGAGTGTGCTCATGCGACCATTAAGCTCGTGCACCTCTTCGGTGAGCTTTTTCATATCCTCAGATTCGCGTGAAGTAACAGGCTTGCCGTATTTCACCGGTCTCTGTGCGACCTGCGGTACTGCCGGCGCTACCGGTCTCACGGTCTCTATGGGCTTGTAGTTCGGGTCTTTTCCTCTTCCAAGCGTGTGGAATATCTGTTCTTCAGTTATATCCAGGATTGACATTGAGTCCCCTCGACATTATTATGAGTATTACCATAACACATATATATCTTTTTTCGTCAATGACCCTGCGTTTCCAGCTGTAAACGAAGCTGGCAGGAATGTTCAGGTTTTGGGACGGAGCTTTGCAACCGCTTCACTGACAAGCTCTGCGCCTCCCATTTCCTTTAGCCTGTTACCGAGCCTTGAGGCGTGCTTTTCATAATCATCAAGATGTATGCGCTCGCTCACCGAGACGTGCCGCTTCCCGTCAACTGACAGGACCTCAGCCTTCACCTTCATCATGCCGTCCTCGAGCTTCGCGAACGCGCCTATGGGGACTATGCACCCGCCCCCAAGGATGCCGATTATGATGCGCTCTGCCCTTGTCTCCATGCGCGTGTCAAGGTGGTCAAGTACACTGACTGCCTCATAAGCCTNNGGCCCTGGTTGGCTGAAGGGCAGAACTTATCGGTCGGCAGCCGCTCAACGTCAAGCTCCCACTTCATCCTTTCAAGACCTGCCTCTGCGAGCATTATGCCGTCGTACTGCCCCTCACGCAGCTTGCGCAGGCGCGTGTCGATGTTCCCCCGCAGGTCACTGATGGCAAGGTCGGGTCGATAGCGCAGAAGCTGCGCCCGCCTCCTCATGCTCGTTGTGCCGATAACGGCTGCGCGAGGCAGGTCGTCGAGCCGCGTCCCGTCCCGCGTGAGAAGCACATCGTGCGGAGAGTCCCGCTTCAGCACCGCGGCTATACCGAGCTCTGCCGGGCGAACCGTCGGGACATCTTTCATAGAATGGACTGCAAGGTCTAATTCCCCTGCAAGCATCCTGTCATCGATTTCCCGCACGAATGCGCCCACGCCTGCGACCTCATGCAGGGGGCGGTCTGTGAAGGTGTCGCCTGTAGTCTTTATTATCTTCAGCGTTATCTCAATCCCGCGCTCAGCCAGCATCGTAGATACGATGTTCGCCTGAGCGAGTGCGAGCTTGCTTCCGCGTGTGCCAAGAATCATTGGATTGTGCAATTAGAAGGTCAGGACTTAAATATTGCCCTGCTGATGCGCCACCTATAAAGAGGTTGAAAGCGGTTGTCCCTGTTGTACCGGATATGGAACGCCATGTCAGGATAAACGGCATTGAGATACCATACAATGTGAGCCACCGGAGGGTGCGTTACCCAAGGCTCGAGTTCACGAAAGGGAACCTGCTGGTCGTACTGCCGAAGAGCTTTTCTGATGAAAGCGAGCTGCTGGAAAAGCACAGCAGCTGGATTTACAGGAAGTACGTGCTCATACGCCAGAGCCTTGAGAATGCTGGAGAACGAACCCTCTCTGAAAGGACTGACGCCGAGTTCAGGGCGCTTGTGGAATCGCTCGTCAGGGAATATGCCGGAGAGCTGGATGTTACGGTCAGCACCATCCGTTACAGGACAATGCGCTCTAAATGGGGCAGCTGCAGCTCTGACAGGAACCTGACATTCAACACCAGGTTGAAATTCCTTCCCGCGCGGCTCATCGAATATGTTGTGTTCCATGAAGTGGCTCACATTGTACAGATGAGGCATAACAGCAGGTTCTGGAAGATTGTGCATACAAGATGGGACAATCATAAGAAGTATGAATCCGACCTTCAGGCATACTGGTTCCTGATACAGGGAAATGCGGGAGGCTAGGTAAGAGCGCCCATGCCGAAGAAAAACTACACTCTTACCTTATTCCTCAGTTCCGTCTCCTTCTCAGGTACTTTCTCCCTCACCACAGCCATGAACTCGTCAAGGTCGCCCTCTGACAGGTCCTGGACATCCTCATCCCCGCGCAGCACCAGCCCCACAAGATAGTCCATGTCATCTTTCGAGAGGCGCCGAAGCCTCTCCCCGAAATCCTCGCTTGATTGCACGAACCTGTGTGAGACCGGGCGCAATATGAAGGGAAAAGGATGCCCCTCAGGCGAAACGATATCGCCCAGCTCAGGCACCAGCTTCTTAAAGATATCGATATCCTTCTGCGTGAGCTTCCTCATTTGCCTCTCCCCAGCGCCGCATGCGCTTTAGCGAGATGCCCTGCAGCCTGCGCGCCTATTAGCGATATTTCGCCTGCAAGGGTCACAGCCGCCACTATCTCTGCGAACTTCCTTGCGTTCGCGCCCGGTGGCTCACCTGCGCCCAGCACTCCGAGCATGTCCAGGCACTCCCTTTGCGTGCCGAGCTGCGTGCCGCCCCCCACAGTACCTACCTGTATGGCTGGCAGCGTGACCGAGCAGTACAACCCGGTATCAGTGAGTTCCATGAGCGTCATTGCGCTGCTCGCCTCAACCACATGCGCAGCATCCTGCCCGCATGCG
>DUGO01000136.1:7198-16709 GCA_013331375.1 Candidatus Methanoperedentaceae archaeon
CGACAGCAGTCTTGCCCCTGCCGAGTATGGCGTTTATGGCAGCCGGTTTCTTGTCAGCGCACATGTTGCCTGAGAGCGACACGACCTCAACGTCCCTGAACTCATCCGCAATGAGCTCAACTATCGCGTCTGTGGCTATGGTCGCCATGTTCATCCCCATCGCGTCCTTGGTGTCATAGGCAAAACGCAGGAACACGCTCCTTCCTGCAACGTATGGCTCCACTCCTACGAGCTCGCCGAACTTCGTGGTCGAAGCCGCTTTTTCGGCAAGTTTCCCGTAATTGTCTTTCACCCAGTCCTCAAATCGCGCGGCTGCATCCACGTCTTTCGCCCTGAACACAGGCGCCCTCGTCATCCTGTCGCCGAATATCCGCACAGTCGCGCCCCCGGATGCATTGATGACTGAGCAGCCCCGGTTCGTGCTTGCCACGAGCGCGCCTTCGGTTGTAGCCATAGGGATGTAGAAATCGCCATCAGCATACCTGCCCCTGACCTTCACAGGACCTGCGACTCCCAGAGGCACCTGCGCTGCACCTATCATGTTCTCGATGTTGCGCCCCGCGGCGCGTTCCGGGTCTATTGAGCAGTGGCTGATTTGCTCGAAGTTCTTACCCAGGATATCCCCGAGCGCCCTGCGACGCAGCTCCACAGCCTCCCTCGCACCGGCGTGCTTATCTATCTCGTGGAACTTCACCTCCCCTGAGACGAGCTTTTGAATGAGTTCATCCGTAGCTTTGTTCATAATATACACTCCATTGTATGCATTACATTATACATTATCAATATTCAATATCCTGTCCGCTGAATATGACTGCGCCTGCTGCCAGCAGGATGCCTGCAATAGCAGCCTGCAACGAGATAAGCGACCAGTCCCCCGAGTACAGCGACATCATATCAAGCGTGAAAGGGGACAGGTAAAATATCCCCTCTATGAGCTGTGTGAGGGTGCTGCCTGCACGGAACATCTCGATGCTCATCCGCAGCAGGGGCCATATTATCCAGATGGCGCCTGTCACGCCGAGAATCTTAACAAGCCATCCGGAAATGCGCTCATTGGACTTTGGCGTCCTGCCTGAGAGCGATATCAGTTNNTTCAGCATACCAGCGGACGAGAAAAGCAGCGAAGTCGCCACTCCTGCTGCCAGGACTTCAGTGCCGAAGGCTGCCGCCCGCGTATCATTCAGGGGGGCGAGGTAGCCGTTACTTATCCACTGCGTTCCGAAGTAGAGTACCAGCAGCAGCGGGAGCATGGGGATGAACGCCCCCAGGAATTTAGCAATGTACAGGGATGCCCGCGTCTGCGGGCTTGCAGCCAGGATATACATCGTACGGTCGTTTTTCTCCCGCCCGATTGAGGCTACAGCAGCCTGTATTGCAAATCCGGATATGTACGTCATCCAGAGAACGCCAGCAGAGATTATGATCATATCCATGCCAATCGCCGGCGGGGTCGTGATATTGAAGAAATCCAGACCTAACAGCGACGTAAGACCCATTTCTCCCTGGAGCGTGGTCTGGTTCATAGCAAGACCGGAGACCTGCTCGGTGAACTTTGAGAAAATAGCATAGACATAAAACAGCATTATGTCTGCAAGGGGTCCCTTCCCGTAACTCATGTTCTCAAAAATATGCGGGACAGTGACATTTATACCTCCCAGTATGGGTCTGCTGAAATCAGGTCTCTCAAGGGGAACGTTCCCGTACTTCATGAAGGTGAGACCGTACAGCGTCGCACCTACCAGCAGCACCAGCATTAGAAACCTGTAAAGATTCCTCAGAGTCTTGAAAGAGCGGATCTCATCAACGACAACAGCGATGAAACCCAGAGCAAAACCGATGGAGTTCATTTCATGCCTCTAAGCCTTGAAAGGACATCCGTAAGTTTCAGTGCTGACGTCCTGACCTCAAGTATATCCGTAACACCTGATACAGCCTTGATCACCTCGGGTGATGATGAATCGTAATCCGAAAGCCCTGCGTGGACCACATCGTTGTCGTACGATGCGTTCACTACAGTCCTGAGCTTTCGCAGCTCGATGACCACCCGTTCAGCCTGGGTCGGGTCTCTCAGCCTGACTTCCAGTGTCAGCTTCCCGATTTTCCCGCGAAGCGCTTCCAGGGAATCCTCAAAAACGGTTGTGCCGTTATTCAGGATTGTTACATTCGTGCATATGCCGTCTATCTGGGGAATGTCATCTGCACTTAACAATATCGTCTTATCCCGGAATTTCCGCAGGACATCCTTCACCCGGCTTTCAGAGACGGCATCCAGCTCTGTAAACGGCGAGTCAAGGAGCAGCACAGGCGGATCATGCGCGAGAGCCATAGCAATCGATACCAGCTTTTTCATGCCTGGTGAGAATCTCGATATCTTCTGGTCTGCCACTGTTTCAANNGCTGGATACCGGGATTAGACCCGAAAAGACCGTGCAGGTATGCAGCAAACGTAATCTCCTCGCGGGCAGTCCTGTTCGGATGCAGCCCCGGGTTCTCGGGACATAGCCCGATGATGCTGCGTGCACTCATCCCGTTTTTCAGGGATACCCCGTTTATGCTTATGTTTCCCCGCTCTACCCGTACCAAGGTTGCAAGGGCACGCATGAGCGTGCTTTTCCCGGCGCCGGCAGGACCCACAAGACCGTGTATGGTTCCATCCCTGACGTGGAGATGTGCATTGTTCAGGGCGAATGTTTTACCGTACTGCTTGTAGAGCCCCTCAGCAGATATCATATTTATGCAGGAATGAATTTGGTCCCATAATATATAATACCATGCTTACTCTCTTCCCCGAGCTTCCTGAACACCGATTTTACGCGCATCCCTATTTTGACATCTTCCGGGTTTGCCACAATCTGGGATGTGAGCCTTGGTCCCTCGTCAAGCTTTATTATAGCAAGCACATAGGGCGTGGGACGGGCGTTATCCTTTGGTCCCCCATGGATTATCGTGTAGGTCAAAACCTCGCCTGCGCCCTTGAACTTATAAGGCTCGACCTTGCCCCCGCGCCTGCATGCAGGGCATATGTTCCTCGGCGGGTAGTAGTAGCTGCCGCAGTTTTTACAGTGCGTCCCGAGCAGATTGTAAAGGTTTTTCAGCCTTCTCCAGAAGCGTGGTACTGCCATGCTTATCACCTGTTCCTTGAGAATATATGAACAACAGCCGTTGCACCCGAGCCTCCGACGTTATGCGTCATGCCAACTTCCGCGCCGTTCACCTGCCGCTTGCCTGCGGTTCCCCTGAGCTGTTCGGTTATCTCCACAGCCTGCTTCACGCCTGTCGCTCCCACGGGATGCCCGCAAGCCTTCAATCCGCCGGACGTGTTCACAGGGATACTGCCACCTATTGCTGTCATGCCTTCCAGCGTGGCTTTCCCGCCCTCGCCCTTCGGCACGAAGTCAAGGTCTTCTATGGCACATATCTCTGCTATCGTAAAGCAGTCATGCACTTCAACCAGGTCGATGTCCTTCGGAGCAAGCCCAGCCATCTTGAATGCCCTCCTGCCTGCCCACACGCTCGCATCAAGTGTCGTGATATCCTTCCTGTCGTGCAGTGAGATAGTGCCGCTTGCCTGTGCACTCGCCTTCACATATACCGGAGTATCAGTGTACCTTGTCGCTATTTCGGCAGGCGCGAGGATGACCGCGGCAGCCCCGTCCGTGATGGGCGAACAGTCAAGCACACGCAGCGGGTCTGCGACCATCTGCGAGCCGAGGACATCATCTATCGTAATCTCGTTCTGGAACTGGGCTCTCTCGTTCATGCTCCCATTGCGGTGGTTCTTGACAGCCGCAGCTGCAAGATGCTCCCGCGTAGTGCCGTATTTGTGCATGTGAAGCCTGGCGATCATGCCGTAGAGACCAGGAAAAGTTGCACCCATGATGCCCTCCCATTCCCTGTCAGCCGCAGCCGCAAGCGCGTCGGTTGCGGTGTCAACGCCCACGTCTGTCATCTTCTCCGCGCCTCCCACGACCACGATGTCATGGTAGCCTGATGCGACCGCGAGCACGCCCTGGCGGAGCGCAAGACCGCCCGAGGCGCACGCAGCTTCCACCCTGGTCGCAGGTATGTGCAGGGTTGCAAGACCTGAGTAGTCTGCGATGAGCGCGCCGATGTGCTCCTGCTCTATGAAGCGTCCGCCGCTCATGTTCCCTATGTACATGGCATCGACTTTTTCCCCATGCATGTGCGCATCCTCAAGCGCGCTCACACCCGCCTTCACGAAAATGTCCCTGAATGACGAATCCCAGAGCTCTCCAAACTTCGTACATCCAACGCCTATGATTGCAACGTCTCTCATGGATTCTCCTGTTACAGCCGTATCTTGCCCTTATGTTTCGCGTATATGGCATAGTTGACATATACCGGGTTCTGGAGAAGTGATTCTACAGAGGGCGCACCCCCCCGTATCTTTTCCATGCCGTCGGTCACCCTGATGCTGAACGCATCGCTGCCAGCCCCTGAGCCGAATGCGGTCACGAATATCCTGTCCCCTGGTTTCGCTATGTCCAGTGTTGCAGCAAGCCCCATCATGCACGAGCCCGAGTATGTGTTGCCAAGCAGAGTAACCACGATCCCTGGCTTTATCTGCTCGGTACTGAAGCCGAGCATCTGCGCTGCACGCCGCGGGAATTTGCCGTTTGGCTGGTGGAAGACCGCATAATTGTAATCCTGCGGCTTTGTGCCGAGCTTGTCCATGAGCCCCCTGGCTGCAGACACAACGTGCTTGAAGTATCCGGGCTCACCTGTGAATCGTCCGCCGTGTTCGGGATACGGCATGCCCTCCCTCCTCCAGAAATCGGGCGTATCAGTCGTGTACGAGTACGTAGCCTCAATCTCAGCAGCAAGGTCCCTGCTGCCTATCACATAAGCCACTCCCCCGGCAGCCGCTGTGTACTCAAGCGCATCGCCAGGCGCACCCTGCGCAACGTCAGAGCCTATCGCCATCCCGAGGTCTATGATGTTCGATGCCACAAGCCCCATGCACGTCTGTATGCCCGCTGTCCCGGCTTTGCACGCGAATTCAAAATCCGCAGCCGTGAGCGCAGGGGTTGCATCTATCGCCTCTGCCACTATCGTGCTTGTCGGCTTTACTGCGTATGGATGGCTTTCCGAGCCTGTATATATCGCCCCTATCCGCGAGGCATCGATGCCTGCCCTTGACACCGCATACCTTGCAGCCTCAACTGCGATGGTGGCTGTGTCCTCATCGATGTCGGGCACTGACTTCTCGAGTACCATCAAACCGCCAGTGATGCTGGCTGGGTCGTCGCCCCATACTTTTGCTATCTCTTCAAGCTTTATCCTGTATCTCGGTATATAAGCGCCATAAGATACGATTCCAACACTCATTTTTACTCCTCCGATAAATTAAGCAAATCAAGCCCTGACCTGAAGGGCACGTACAAGTTCAGATATTGGCATAACCGTTGCGATAAAAGGAACGTGCTCTATCTCAGCAATCTTCGTTGCTATTGTATCCATCTCCTTTGCCATCATCCCGTGTATGACCACAGCACCTGGCTTCAGGTTCGTAACACGTATTGCGACCATTGGCGACCTGCCTGTCGAAACCCTTGTGAACACCATCGCCCTCTCGGTGCTCCATCCGTACAGCTTCTGGAACTCGGATGCGGACAGTTCGAGAATCGCTTTCAGGCTGTCAATCACGGTGTAGCCGTAAAGCGGTTTTTCATATTTCACGTCAGGTCGATACACGACCTCTGCCTTCGTGAGCTTGATTAGCTCATCGAGCGACATTGGTGCCAGGTATTCGTGTATGTCGTAAATGGCATCGCTGCTGAAGCCGCGCAGGATGCCCTCATAGGCACGTATCTTGGCGCCTCCGCGCTTTATGTCCAGCTCAAGCAGGGCATCCACTATCTTGCTTACAATGAGTATACCAGGTGATTTGCGCCTGCCGCTTTCATAATCGCTGATTACTGACGGAGAGACTGTGAGGTATTCCGCAAGTTCCGACTGGGCAATCTCAAAATTGGAACGCCATTTTTTAAGGGTCTCACCCGGGTTATCCGAAAGCGTTATCTCGCCTGCCATCTTTTCCGCAAGCCTGTATTTTATGTCAGAAGGAATCACCTGGGCGGCGGCTGGCTGCGGAACCTGTTGAACCTGTTTTGCGTCGGCGGATGCTGGTACCGTCTGTTGGTTCTCGGTCATTTTAAGTGTAGATGAGTGCTCAGGTTTATAAATCTAACGAATGGCACTTCGTCATCCAACGTATTCGCCCCAAAAGTACATATCGGGCAAGATGCAATATGCGCGCGTGGAAAACAGCATAATCATAGTGCGGTACAATGAAATCGCTTTGAAGAGCCCGAGGGTCCGCAGCAGGTTCGAGCAAATGCTTGCCAGGAATATCCGGAGCATGCTTGAGAGCTGCGGTATTGCGCACGGGGGAGTCATAAGGGAACGCGGCAGGCTCTTCATAAAGTCAGGAAGCCGGCAGGCGGCGGTGGCGGCATCAAGAGTGTTCGGTGTGGTCTCCGCAAGTCCTGCGACTGTATGCGGTGGGAGCCTGTCNNGGCGTCCGCTATAGCGCAGACCATGATAAAAGGCGGTGAATCGTTCGCGATACGCCCGCACAGGGCAGGAGTCCACGATTTCACATCAAGGGATATAGGGATAGCCTGCGGGAAAGCAGTGCAGGATGCGACCGGCGCAAAAGTTGACCTCGACAGCCCGGACAGGGAGATATTCGTTGAGATAAGACAGGATAAGGGATATGTGTTCACGGAAATCATAAAAGGCGTGGGCGGGATGCCGCTCGGCTCACAGGGCAGGATGGTCGCCCTCATCTCAGGCGGGATTGACTCCCCCGTGGCTGCATGGATGATGATGAAGCGTGGCTGCGAGATAATACCTGTATATTTCAACAACGACCCGTTCGCCGATGAGACCACGAGAACGCGGGCAATGGAGTGTATCAGTGTGCTCCAGGGGTGGGCTCCCGGCAGGGCATTCACTGTGTATGAGGTACCTCACGGTAACGACCTGTTAGCATTCCTGGAAAGCGGTGAGCGCAGGTTGACCTGTGTGTTCTGCAGGCGCATGATGTACAGGATTGCAGCCGGAATAGCAAAGAAAGAGGGAGCATACGGGCTTGTTACGGGTGCTTCCCTGGGGCAGGTGGCGTCGCAGACCTCCGCGAACATGCTTGCGGAGATGCACGGCATTGACTTTCCCATATACCACCCGCTCATCGGGCTTGATAAGTCTGAGATTACGGATATTGCAAGGAAGATAGGCACATTCGAACCCTCAACAAAGCCTGCCACTTGCTGCGCCGCTGTCCCCGAGCTTCCCTCCACTGAGGCTGAGGTAGATGATATTCTTGAGTGTGAGAATAAACTTGACGTCCCGGCTCTGGTAGCTTCCGCGCTTGAAGGGGCTGTGGTCAGGGCTGCCCCTGATGTTACAATAAATTTATTAACCAGAGCTTCATAGTGGTTTCCTGAATCTGATAGTTATGGGTAAAAAAAATAGAAAAATCCGAGGGGTAAAGCCCGCTGCAGAAACTGCAAAAACATCTGCACCGCAGATTGAGATTAAGAATTTGAAATATCTTGTCTGGGCGCTGCTTGCATTTATTTTCATTCTTTCGCTTTACATAAGGGCAGTGCTCCCGTATGACACCATCTTCGTGGGCAATATAGTCGCCTTCGCTTCTGACGATGCCGTGTACCAGATGCGACTTGTCGAGAACACAATAAAGACGTTCCCACAGCGTATATCCTATGACCCCTGGACCTACTACCCGTACGGCAGCTCCATCCACTTCGGTCCGCTCATGAGCCAGATGATAGCAGCTCTTGCTATAATTGAAGGATTCATTTTCGACGGCGGGGCGCCGAGCCAGCGTACCATCGACGTTGTTGGCGCATATTTCCCTGCCGTCATGGGGGCTCTCGTAGTATTTCCAACGTATCTCATAGCCAGGAATCTGAGCAACAGGTTCGGAGGGCTGCTCTCCGCATTCATGATAGCTGTGCTGCCCGGACAGTTCCTGCAGCGCTCTCTCCTGGGGTTCACGGACCACCATGTGCTTGAGACGCTTTTCAGTACGCTTACCATCGCATTTTTCATAGTAGCGGTCAAAAAGGCTCGCGATTCCGGTGCCGGATACTCGCATTTAAGGAACAGGAACTGGGCTGTACTGCGCACACCGCTCGTATTTTCTATACTTGCAGGGATATCTTATGCCGCGTACCAGCTCGCATGGCCTGCGGCATCGCTGATGGGCGGGATAATCGTTGTCGGCTCAATCGCAGTGGCGATATTCGAGCACCTGCGCAGCAGGCGGATAGACCATGTAGTTGTTCCGGGAACTGTGATGTTCACGGTCGCGCTATTATTGATACTTCCATACATCGATTTCAGCAGGGGATTCGATGCATTCTTCCTTTCATGGTTCCACATCACAGTGACCATCAGCGGCGCACTCGCATTCGTCATACTCGCAGTAGTTGCACATGAGCTGGATAAGCGTGACTATGCAAGTTACTATTATCCGCTTACACTTGGTGCGCTCGCTCTCGTGGAGCTCATCGTACTGAGGCTGGCACTGCCATCGTTTTATTCCATGTTCCTGGGTTTGCTGTCGATAGTGACACAGAGGACGACAGGCGGTGCAAATACGATTGCAGAAGCCATGTCCATGTTCTATGAAAATTATGGGTATGGTCCGGTGTTCACATTCGCAAGGGTTTACGATGATTTTACGGTCTGGGGATTCTGGTTTGCACTCATCGGGCTTGCGGTGCTTGCGTACGATATGCTGAAAAAGGGCAAAGAGGAAAAAGTAATAGTGTTCTTCTGGAGCCTTATCATGCTTTTTGCCATATATGCCCAGGTGCGCTTTTCCTATTATTTTGCGGTCAATGTCGCAATCCTGAGCGGTTATGTTGTAAGCAGGATATCCGGCGCTGCCATGGAATTCGTTGAGTGGAAGGGCATCGAGACCGAGATCGGCGGCATCCGCAGCCCGGATGATTTGCATACCTTCATCCTTGATAACGTAAAGCTGCAGCACGTACTTGCGCTCCTGCTCATATTACATGTATCGTATCTGCTGCTTTCGGCACCTTATGGCAGGGCGATGGATGAGGGACGCTGGGGCAGCGGGGCGATGCGCGGCTACTTCCCCTGGTATGAGGCTGCCACCTGGATGAGAGAGAACACGCCCAGCTTTGAAAAAGACCTCCCCTACTATGGGGTATATAAGAAGCCGCCAGCAGGTGAAAAGTACCTCTATCCCGATTCAGCCTATGGTGTCATGAGCTGGTGGGATTACGGACACATCATTACATACTGGGCGCACAGGATACCCAACGCAAACCCATTCCAAGCAGGCATCGGCGGCGGTTTGTCGCATGCGCCTGGGGCTTCCACGTTCTTAACCGCCAAGAGCGAGGAAGAAGCGAATGATGTTCTGAATCTCCTTGGAATTAAAGGAAAACCCGGGGCGCGATATATCGTGAGCAATGCCTATATGGCA
>DUGO01000034.1 GCA_013331375.1 Candidatus Methanoperedentaceae archaeon
CAGTTACACTGGCTTACGAGACCTACGGCAGGCTCAATGCCCGGAAGGACAATGCCATCCTGATACTGCATGCGCTCTCGGGTGATGCGCATGCGGCAGGCTACCACAGGGGCGCTGAGAAGCCGGGCTGGTGGGATGATATGATAGGTCCCGGCAGGGCATTCGACACGGACAAATACTTTGTGATATGCTCCAACGTTCTCGGCGGCTGCCGGGGCTCGACCGGACCTTCATCCATAAATCCTGCGACGAACAGGCATTATGCATTTGAGTTCCCTGTAATAACTATCAAGGACATGGTGAACGCCCAGCGCCACCTGATTGACCACCTGGGGATTGAAAAGCTCCTGAGTGTCGTCGGGGGCTCAATGGGCGGGATGCAGGCACTGCAATGGGCTGCCACGTATCCTAACAGGGTGAGTTCGGTGATTCCTATCGCCACCGCAATGAAACACTCCCCCCAGCAGATTGCCTTTAATGCAGTGGGGCGGCAGGCAATCATATCAGACCCGGACTGGAGAGGAGGAAATTATTACGGCGGACCGCTTCCTGCTAAGGGGCTCTCAGTTGCAAGGATGATAGGGCATATCACCTATATGAGCGACGTTTCCATGGGCGAGAAGTTCGGGAGGCGGTTCAGGAACGGGAATACACCCTCGAAATTCGGGGTCGATTTTGAGGTGGAAGGATATCTGCATTACCACGGCGACAATTTCGTGAAAAGATTCGACGCGAACTCGTATCTCTATATTACCCGCGCACTGGACTATTTCGATCTTTCGAACGGGAGGTCACTGTACGAGGTTTTCAGGGACATAAAGGCGAAGTTCCTCATAATAGCGTTCAAGTCTGACTGGCTGTATCCTGCATACCAGTCCTCTGAAATTCTGAAGATATGCAAGCTTTCAGGTGTAGAGGCTACGTACTGCGAAATCAATTCAACATACGGGCATGACGCCTTTCTGCTTGAAGTACAGGAAGAGACTCATCTCATCAGGCATTTCCTGAAAAGGGTGTATAACGGATATACGATAGCAGATGACAGAGCCGAATGATTCTATCAGGATGGATTACAGGGTTATTGCCGACCTTGTATCCCGGGATTCGTCCGTACTCGACCTTGGATGCAACGAGGGCGAGCTACTTACTATTCTCATCAGGGAGAAGAACGTCAGGGCGCACGGGATTGAGATTGACGAGAACGCGATATATGCATGCGTTGCCAAAGGTCTGAGCGTTTCCCATCAGGACATAGACAACGGTCTGTCTGAATATGGGGATAAATCATTTGATTATGTTATCCTGAACCAGAGCCTCCAGCAGGTGTTAGCGCCTGACAAGGTCATGACCGAGGCACTGAGAGTGGGTAAAGATGTAATCATCGGGTTCCCGAATTTTGCTTATTTTAAAGTGCGGTGCCAGATATTTTTTACGGGCAGGACTCCGGTCACCAGCGCGCTGCCCTACAAATGGTATGATACCCCAAACCTTCATTTTATGAGTATTTCAGACTTTACTGAATATTGCAAAACCAGGGGTTTCAGGATAAAGCAGGCTGTATTCCTTAATGATACCCGTACAATAACGGTATTCCCGAACCTGTTCGCGCAGACCGGGATATTCATGCTATCCTCATGAAGTTTTGTGCCATCGAAGGAAGTTGACCTGCAGGAATTCCCATACACTATCCCGCTGGTGAAGGCAAGAAAATTACCGTATGAAGGACAAATTGCATAAAAAGGTCGGCGGTGAAAAAAAGTGGCTACGGATATGGGTAGATAGGAGGTCCGCCAACCTGAACGTTAAGTAATTTTTATATGTATTTAAATTATGCAAGCAGGTAATTTCAGTATGAAACTCTCTGAAAAAATAACAGACCGGGAAATACTTACCTGCATGATTACATTATCCAGATTAAAGCGGCTATTGTTGCTGGATTCTCATATTATATAATGAATAGGGTTTTTATCAAACTTGGTGATTATTCTTGAGTGACGAAAAGCTACCCAAGTTCGATGTAAAAGCTACGTCCATAGTGGTTATTGCGCTGTTTTTAGGAGCAGGCATCGGCTATGGAACACAGACGCCAGCAATATCAGATTTGAATTCGGATGTATCCAGCCTGAAGTCGGAGCTTGCGAAGAGCAATTCTGAAGTGTCTTCAGCCAGGAACGAGCTTTCCAGTGCCAGAGCAGAACTTTCAAAAACTACAAGTTCGCTTCCAGGGCTCTCAAGGGCAGGATATTATCTCTATGTGGCAGATGGCAAAAATAATGAGGTAAATGTAATCGAGGCTGCCTCATTCAGAAACGTTGCCACAATCAAGGTTGGAAAAACGCCCCACGGAGTTGCTGTGACTCCTGATGGCAGATACGCCTATGTTACGAATAACGGTAACAACACGGTTTCGGTCATTGATACATCAACGTTCAAAATTATTGCGGAGATCCCTGTGGGACAAAAACCGCACCATGCTCGCATTTGCCCGCACGGCGTGCACCTCTTTGTACCGAACGAGGGGTCAAACGATATATCAGTGATCGATGTTGCCACAAACAAGGTAATAGCCACTGTTCCAGCAGGCTCAAAGCCTCTGTATGCGGCATTCACGCATGATGATAAATTTGCATACGTATCAAATTCCGGTAATAATACAGTTACTGTGTACAAGACTCATGACTTGACTCCAATAGCCACCATACCGGTAGGGACAAAGCCGCATCACATAGAGGTCTCACCGGACGATAAGTATGTATTAGTGGTGAATGACGGGTCAAATGATGTCTCAGTCATAGAGGTAGCCACGAATAAAGTAACAGCGACAATCCCCGCTGGCAAAAAAGCGCACGGCATAACGTTTGCTCTGAGTCCTGCACATAAGTGGCTCGCCTATGTGAGCAATATCGAGGACAAGACCCTGTCCGTGATTGATATCAGCACGCTGAAAGTCACGAAAACAATATCCCTTGATAAGGCATTCTCTTGCCTTGGAACAGCACCTGGCAGGTACCTCTATGCGTCCCATGCTGTGGAAGGAGAAGTTTCTCAATTCGATGTACTGAGCGATAAGGTCACGAATACACTTTCAATAATAGGAGGGGAACTCCATCAGGTAACGGCAGGATACTGATGAAATCCTTGAAAGAGAGGCTGCTCGGCACAGGAGGATGTTTTTCAGGGGCTACCAGCCTCTTAGGGTCGTGGCAGGTATGCCACAACCTCTGCCTGGGAGCTATTGCACTGCTCAGCATACTCGGGATAACATTGACCGGTATGCCTTTCCTTTTTTTGCAGGACTATGCGCTACCTTTCTGGCTCATCGCGGTTTCCCTTCTGTCGGTCACACTGTTTCTGCGCCTGAGAGGTATGAAATGTGTCAACGAAAGGATGCTGCTGTTGAATTCGGGACTGATCGTAGCCGGGATGCCGTTTTTTGTTGAGTACTCTACAAGTTTCTATCTGATCGGAGGATTTCTTGTTGCCTTCAGCATTTTCTTATTCATAAAAGAGAGAACGAGCTCAAAAATATACATACCCACAAAAGTGATAGTTCCTGGCGTGATTATGCTGTTCCTGATACCAATGGGCACTCAGTGGTTCAATGCGGATAATGATACAGGTGCAAATTCGGTCGCGCAGCCGCTGCCACAGTCACCGGAAGAAGCATCACTTAATCTTTCTTCAAATGAAGAGAGAGCAATAGACTTTTCTTCACCCAGAGAAAATCTGGAAGGTGGTGTAAGGATAACCATAACACCAATCAATGTCACAGATATTTTGACCCTGGAAGTAAGCTTAAATACCCATTCTGTAGACCTTGATAGGTACAATCTTACGGAGCTTGCATACCTTAAGGACGGTAGCGGGAATGTCTACAAGCCGCTGTCATGGGAAAGCGATGGCGGTGGTCACCATATCAGCGGCATTTTAAAATTCAGCTCGCTAAACTACACTCAAGGATTTGAGATAGTTATTGAAAATATCGCAGGTATTAAAGAAAGGAATTTCACCTGGTGATGTTTTTTGTAATTTTACCGGAGGCACGGCGTCGTATCCTCCAGTTTGCGTGCATAATCTTATATCCTTCAGAAAAAAATTTGATAATGAATGAGCGAAACCACATTCTCTGCTGTCGCAGTTCTGTGCGACACGCTTGCCCGAACTGCCAGCCGCAGGGAAAAGATACGTTTGATAAAAGAGTTCCTTCTCAGGTTGAAAGAGGATGAGATAGCTCCTGCCGTTGCCCAGATTATAGGGACAATTTTTCCTGAAGATGCATCAACGAACCTTGAGATAGGATATTCCACAGTGAAGCGTATTTCTGAAAGGAAAAGGCAGACCACGCTTTTCCCGGCGCCGCTCACGATACTGGAGGTCAGGGAATATCTCAACGAAATCGCAGCCTTGCAGGGCTCTGGCTCAAGGGAGAGAAAGGAAAAGCTGCTTGAGAGCCTGCTGGGCAGGGCGGGGTCACTCGAAGTAAGTTACATTATCAGGATGATTTTCAAGGAGATGGAGCACGGGGTCAGCGAGGGATTGATGCTCGAAGCTATAGCTGAGGCAGCACGCGTGGAACCTGAGCTTGTCTCGCGTGCGAACATGCTCTCCGCCGACATAGGTGAGGTCGCAAGGATAGCGATTCTCAAAGGTAGAACCGAACTGGAAAAAATCCAACTAGTCTTGTTCAGACCCGTCAAGCCCATGCTCGCCGAAATGGCTTACAGCATAGACGAGGTCTTTGAAGAGGGCAGCCTGTGGGCATTTGAATATAAGTTTGACGGCGCCAGGATCCAGATACACATGAGAGGCAAAGACGTCAGGATATTCAGCAGGAGGCTCAGCGATGTTACTTCCAGTCTTCCTGAAATAGCTGAGCTTGCGCGAGAGTTGGGTGTAGAAGAAGCTGTACTTGAGGGGGAGGCGATAGCGGTCAAAGATGGCAGACCCCTGCCGTTCCAGGAACTGATGAGGAGATTCCGCAGAGTGCATGAAATAGATGCGGCAAGAATGGTGGTAGCAGTCAGGCTTTATCTGTTCGACCTTTTATACAGGGATGGAAAAACTACTATAGATATGCCCTACACAGCAAGGCGGGCTCTTCTTGCAGAAGCGTGCCCGTCCCTGCTCGCTGAAATGGTGATAACTCAGGACAGAGCCAAAGCCGAGGTATTCCTGAAAAGAGCCCTGGATGAGGGGCACGAAGGGCTCATGGCAAAGGCTCCCGACAGCCCATACACCCCTGGTAAGAGGGGTAAAAAATGGTTCAAGCTCAAACCCTGCGGATACCCTTGACCTTGTCATAATAGCGGCAGAATGGGGATACGGCAGGAGAAGCGGGTGGCTTAGCAATTACCACCTGGGTGCAAGAAATGAAGATGGGGGATTCGATATGGTTGGAAAGACCTTCAAGGGACTTACAGACAGCGAGTTCATGCAGATAACCGAAAAATTGCTGTCCATCAAGACCTCAGAAACCGCATACATTGTGTATGTTAAGCCTGAAATCGTGGTTGAGGTGACGTACAACGAGATACAGAGGAGCCCAACCTATGAATCCGGCTTTGCTCTCAGATTCGCAAGGATAACTCGCATCAGGGAGGATAAATCGCCCATGGAAGCTGACACCATCCAGAGGATGAGAGAGGCTTATGAGAAGCAGTTTGAGCGTAAAGCGAGAGCCGGAATGTAGCGAGTTTCAATATGCTGTTTTGCTCAAATGATTGAACAGATGTTAAGAAGATTTCAGGGTTGGCGGGAAAAATAGCTGCAATGAATAGGTGGTAACGGCGCCGCCAACCTGTATCAGTCCCTGTGCCTATTGATATTTAAATATTGCAAAGAGGCAATTTTAGCTTCAAACCAGACAAAAGACTGAAGGTTCATGTAACTTGAAATCAAAGGTCGATAGTGGGCTTAAGCCAGAGTCCGGATTCGAACCGGAATGAAATCGCTCTGCAGGCGATTGCGTAGCCACTCCGCCACCCTGGCAGCAAGAAGAAAAGGAGGTAAGGTGTTGATTAAATGCTCACCCCCTGCGGGACAAGTCCGTTCAGCCCGAACAGCCTCTGGCGCGCATCCTGGAAATAGAAGCGCTCTTGCAGCACTTTTTCTTCTCTGAGTCTGTTCAGGGCGTATCTAAC
>DUGO01000045.1 GCA_013331375.1 Candidatus Methanoperedentaceae archaeon
GGGCTTGCGCCTATGATGCTTGTGCCGTTAAACTCAAAAAGATACATGTAGGGGCTGGGATTAACGCTTCGCAGCGCGGTATAAAGCTCAAATGGCGTCCGGTCTGTTGTTATTTCATAGCGCCGCGAGAGAACCGCCTGGAAGATGTCGCCGTCAATGATGTGCTTTTTTGCAGTTGAAACTGCTCTCTGGAATTCATCCTGCGACATGGAACATGAAAGGGCGCTGCCGCTGCAGCCTTTCCCCGGCGCCGCCACATTCGCGGACAGCCTGCGCTCTATTTTCTCCGCCTCCCTCTTTGCATTCCTGTACACTATGTGCGGGTCGCTGCTGCCGGATACGAACGGCGAGAGCGCTATGAAAACACTGTCAGTCAGGTGGTCGAACAGCACAGTCTTTGAGACGAGCGTGAACTGCATGTCCGTTGCATCCGATACCTTCGTCCTTACATCAAGCCATGCATCGTATATCACATCATAAGCCGTGAACCCGATACCACCGCCCAGGAAGCATTGCCTGTCGAACCCTGTGCGATTCAGGTATGCTGCGCCACAGGACGTGGGGAAAGCGCACCGAATGGCATCGAGCGAGTCGTATCCCGGCTTCACCTCACCAGTAAGCTTTCCAGGCACCTCCCGTACATCGCATACGTTTTTCATCGATTCCTTTATGAACCCGATTAGTTCAGTCCGCTCATTATACTCAATCGTAACGTTGCGGTCTTTCAGGGTCACGACCGCATCCGGGTCAGACCCCACAAACGAGAACCTGGCGTGCCTTTTTTCCTTTTCCACGGACTCGAGCAGGTAGGAGAACGTGCCTGATATGCTGGCATACGCATCGAGCGGCGAGATAGCCACTGGTCCAGCCTTTGCCAGAAGTACGATTATCGCGGGAGCCGCTGATGCCAGCTCCACAAAATCCGATTCGCTGATATCAAACTCCACAGGACTTCGCCTTCCTTATGAAATCACTGACCTTGACTGCATCCTTCATGCCACCAGTCTCAACGCCGCTTGCCACATCTACAGCGTAGGGATTCACTGCCCTGACCGCATCCTCCACATTGCCCGGGTTGAGCCCGCCCGCAAGGATAACAGGCAGTCTACTGCCTT
The DNA here is from genome assembly GCA_013331375.1 of Candidatus Methanoperedentaceae archaeon. Classification (GTDB taxonomy): domain Archaea; phylum Halobacteriota; class Methanosarcinia; order Methanosarcinales; family Methanoperedenaceae; genus UBA10536; species UBA10536 sp10536u. Next base: position 1,116 of record DUGO01000045.1, read on the forward strand.
TCACAACTGCAGCGCTGATATCCCAGTCGTGCACCTGACCCGTACCACCGGGCTTTCCGCTGCCGGCTGAGTCGAGCAGCACGGCATCAGCGTTCTCGATAACCTTCACCTGCTCAAGCATGTCATTGAGCATGGAGCCCGGCTCCGCGTGCACTGTCTGGATGACCTTCACGCCTGTCGATCTAAGGGCTGCAAGCACCTCGTTTGATACTTTCTGGTGCACCTGTACAGCGCAAGCTCCGGTACCACGAACAAGCCGGACAGCCTGCTCAGCATTTTTCGGCATTATCACGACCACGGGAGTCACAAACAGAGGGACTTTCTTTATAAGGCGTGCCGCATCATGCATGCTCAGCCTCCGCGGGGTTGCAACCGGGACCTCAGTGATGAATCCCACGGCATCAGCTCCGCACAAAACAGCAAGCTCAAGCTCGCTCTCGCTCTTTATCCNNCCGCATATCTTTACCCGTGTCATAGAAACCGGGCAAGCATGCTCCTGTTGCCGGCTTCTGCCACGAAAGCAGTCAGCTTTGCGAGCGCATCCCCGCTGTCTATGACCCTGTATGCCTCATCTACACCCTCTTCCAGGTCAGACACCGCGCCCCCGACAAGCAGGGCTGCAGCCGAGTTCATCACAACAATGTCCCGCCTTGCCCCGCGCTCCCCCTTGAGTATCTTAACAAGCATGCGTGCGTTCGCATCAGGTGTCCCGCCCGCGATATCAGCAATATTTGCACGCCGGAACCCGAGGTCTTCAGGGCGCAGCGTATATGTCGAGACCTTTCCCGCATCCAGCTCTGCAACGTAGGTCTCGGCGACGTTGGATATCTCATCCATCCCGCTGCCGTGCACTACCATTGCCCTCTCAGAGCCAAGGATGCCAAGCACAGTAGCCATCGTCTTGCAGAGGCTGCTGTCAAAAACGCCTAAGACCTGTGCCTTCGCTCCTGCCGGGTTTGTGAGCGGACCGAGAATGTTGAACACGGTGCGCACGCCGAGGTCTTTCCTCAAGGGTCCGACACGCTTCATTGAGGGATGGAACACAGGCGCGAGCATGAAGCCTATGCCGACCTTTTCTATGGTCTTTTCTACCTTTTTGGGCTCTGCGTCTATCTTTACGCCGAGCTCCTTCAGGACGTCTGCGCTGCCTGATTTTGACGTGATGGAGTAGTTCCCGTGCTTTGCCACGGGCACGCCGGCAGCCGCAGCCACTATAGCAGATGCGGTACTCACGTTTATAGTACCTGTCGCATCGCCTCCAGTGCCGCACGTATCAACAAGAGTTCCCTTCACAACTGGCGAAATCGTTTTCGCTGCCTTCTTCATCCCGCGAGCGAAACCTGCTATCTCCTCGGGCGTCTCGCCCTTCATCTTCAACCCCATAAGGAATGCGCCAATCTGCGCATCGGTCGCATCCCTGAATATCCGTGTGATTGCATCCTCAGCCTCCTTCTCATCCAGGCTCTGCCGCGCGCTGATTTTCTGGATATACTCCTTCATATAATCACCTGATTTGTACTTTGATGTACATTATTATACACCAGTGCATAAATGACGGCACCGTATTTAAACCTTGCGCAAGGCAGGCGAGAAACGAAATTGAGACCGAATCAGTAACATTAATACGGCAGATGCGAATAGTGGAAACCCATGGTCAAGACGACATCCAAGATAGTAGCTGCACTTCTTATAGGAATAATGGTCTTTTCAGCGGTCGTCATATACTTTGAGCGTAACGCAACTATTAACCTGCCGCCTCAGGGTAACACTTTGCCAGAGGAACCGGAGGGCTTCAACCTGGATGGGAAGCTCATGGAGCAGCCTTTTGGCTCGATAGTTGATGCGCTCAACATGACGCCTGAGGGCGTGCTTGATGCAAGCTATACTGATGTGGAACGCGCGAAGTCCGACATCAACCTGTACATGTTGGTGAGCGGGCTGCGTCCGGGACCTGCACAGTTCGATGCCCTGTACAGCTCGAATACCACAAAGATGTACACGGCAGTCCTGCCCCAGTCATCGTTTGTTTACATGGCACAGATATCACCCGAAAAGACTGCGTTTGATTACATAGAGACCGATTACAGGGGCTACTCTGTCCNNTGTGATGGGCACACCCGTGGTGTTCGCCCCGAAGAAAACCGCAGAGAAGGTCATAGACGTATCTGAGGGGAGGGCGGCTTCCGCTTTTGATCAGTACAGGCTGCTCCTTGGCGATGTCGGGAATGATGAGTTCCAGAGGGTCAGTTCCAACAGCAGCTTTGCGTCGCAGTTCTATTTCGGGCTGCACGCCGTGAACGGGAGCTATGAGCGCACGACCGTGTACATCAATCCAACAGCCAGCACACTCGCCAACCTGACAGCGATATCCGGAAGCGGCGGGTTCGAGAGATACGATATCCGGTCAGCAGGGAACCGCACAAGAGTCGTGGCGGTGTCCACTAACTTCTCGCTGATTGTAGATCCTGAGAACATTAGATGATGATGCGTAAGATATATACACAAGTATGGTATAGTAAAGTCGCTCACCGAGCGAATTTTCGAAATGCTGAACGATGAATGATGACGGATATAAATCCCGAAGGAGGAAATCATAATGGCACAGGCAATGTATGTTAAATTCGAAGTCCCGCCAGAGCTCGCTAACAAGGCACTTGAGGCACTGGAGATGGCAAGGGACACAGGCAAGATAAGGAAGGGTACGAACGAGACCACGAAAGCAGTAGAGAGAGGCATAGCCAAGCTCGTTCTGATCGGGGAGGACGTACAGCCTCCCGAGATAGTGGCTCACATACCCGCGCTGTGTGATGAAAAGAACACACCTTATATTTATGTGAAAAAGCAGAGCGAACTCGGCGCTGCGAGCGGGCTCAAGGTAGGAAGCGGGGCTGCAGCCATCGTAGAGCCCGGTAAGGGCAAGGAACTTGTTGAGGATATTGCTGGCAAGGCTGCGACTCTAAAGAAGGGATAGGTAGATGGCTGACGAGGATGTCGGGTACCCGGCAGAGGTTGTTGAGATAATAGGCAGAACCGGCATGCACGGTGAGGCTATGCAGATCCATGTCCGCATACTGGACGGTCGCGATAAGGGCAGGATCATAGCACGCAACTGCCTCGGACCGGTGAAGGTCGGGGATATACTGATGCTCCTTGAGACCTCAAGGGAAGCAAAGAAGCTGATGTCGAGGTAGCCGCTTATGGAAAAGAAGAAATGTTCTTTCTGCGGCTCAGGAATCGAGCCCGGGACTGGTAAGATGTTCGTGAAGAAGGACGGGTCCATCTATTATTTTTGCTCATCCAAGTGCGAGAGTAACATGCAACTCGGAAGGATTCCGAGAAGAATCAGATGGACAGAGCAGTCCCGCAAGGCTCGGGGCAAGACAGGATAATCGGACATGGAACGCACGTACGTGATGATTAAGCCTGACGGGGTTCAGCGCGGTCTCATCGGTGAGGTCATATCCCGCATCGAGCGGCGCGGCTTGAAGCTCGTGGCTATGAAGATGGGCACGATGCAGGTGGAGACCGCAAAAAAGCACTATGCTGAGCATGTTCAAAAGCCTTTTTTCAATTCGCTCATCGGGTTCATCACGTCCGGTCCCTCGGTGTCAATGGTTGTTGAGGGCAAAAGTGCAGTATCGGTGATGCGCGCCCTGTGCGGCACCACGAACCCGCTGAATGCCCCGCTCGGCACGATTCGCGGGGATTTCTGCCTTGACACTGGCAGGAACGTTATACACGCTTCCGATTCCCCCGAGTCCGCTGCCCGCGAGATTGCGATACATTTTTCTGCAGCTGAGATATCCGGATACACGCGGATTGACGAGCGCTGGCTCTACGAGTAGTCTTCGATACAGCAATATAGACCAAAGGCGTAGTATCTATCATGGTGGAGAAGGCGCTGCGCACCCCAATTGTATGCGTGATGGGTCATGTTGACCATGGCAAGACAACGCTGCTTGACAGGATTCGCGGTACGACCATGGCAGAGGGCGAGCCGGGATTCATCACGCAGCACATAGGAGCGACCGAGGTCCCGCTCGATGTCATACGAAAGGTCTGCGGTCCGGTGTTCACAAGCCAGTTCAACGTTCCCGGTCTTCTTTTCATAGATACGCCAGGTCACAGGGCGTTCACAACGCTTCGCATGCGAGGGGGCGCGCTTGCAGACCTCGCGGTCGTGGTGGTGGATATCGCAGAGGGCTTCCAGCCCCAGACCATCGAAGCCATAAACATCCTGAAGCAGTACAGGACGCCCTTTATCCTGGCAGTGAACAAGATAGACCGCATCAGCGGCTGGCACCCCAATCCCGGGTCGCCCTTCCTTATCACATACCAGAAGCAGATAGAGCATGTCAGGAATGCGGTGGACAATAAGCTGTATGAGCTGATAGGAAAGCTCTACGACCTCGGGTTCAGCTCTGACAGGTACGACAGGATACGCGACTTCCAGAGGAATATCAGCGTAATACCCATCAGTGCGAAGACGGGCGAGGGCATCCCCGACCTGCTGATGGTGCTTGTGGGGCTTGCCCAGCGCTTCCTTGAGCAGGACCTGAAATTCAGGTCAACGGGACCGGGTGTCGGGACCGTACTTGAGGTCAAGGAGGAGACCGGGCTCGGCACGACTCTCGATGTCATCTTATACGACGGTGAATTGAATACGGGTGATACCATCGTGACCGGGGGACTGCGTAAGCCCATTATCACAAGGATACGGGCGCTGCTCAAGCCGCGACCGCTGGCTGAAATCCGTTCAGAGGAGAAGTTCACAAAAGTAAGGCATGTGTCAGCAGCTTCGGGCGTGAAGATTGCAGCCCCCAACCTCGAGGATGCGCTTGCCGGATCTCCCGTACGCGTGGTACAGGAATCAAACATGGAAGAGGTCGCAAGTGAGATAAAGTCAGAGATAGACGAGGTCAGGATAGAGACGGATGCGTCCGGCGTGCTTATAAAAGCTGACACTCTCGGATCTCTCGAAGCCCTGATAAACGAGCTGCGCAAGGAGAACATCACAATACGCAGGGCTGACATCGGGGACATCTCAAAGCGCGATATCGTTGAGACAGGTACTATCAGGGAGCCGCTGCATGCTGTCATTATCGGGTTCGATGTTGGCATGCTCCCCGATGCGCAGGAAGAACTACTGCACTCGAGCGTTAAGACCTTCACAGGCGATGTGATTTNNCTGCCTGACTGCACGTTCAGGAACAGCCATCCTGCCATAATAGGCGTGCGGGTGATCGGGGGCAAGATAAAGCCGAACCTCAATGTGATAAAAGAGGACGGCAGCAAGGTCGGGACACTCAAGGGCATACAGGAGCGCAACGAGAATATCGGTGAAGCGCGCACTGGCATGGAAGTGGCAGTTGCTCTCGAGGGACCGGTCGTCGGAAGGAACATCAGGGAAGGGGATATGCTATACATCGATATCCCGGAGAAGCACGCGAAGATAGTGGAGCAGGA
>DUGO01000229.1 GCA_013331375.1 Candidatus Methanoperedentaceae archaeon
GCCCGGGAGCACATACGGTGCGAGTGGCATGAGCTGTCCGATTATACGCTTAAGAATCTGCCGCAGGATGCGGTCGTGCTCTCGACCGGTGACCCCATGCTCTCAGGTCTTGGCAGGTTCGCATCCCGCAACGATACGATAATACCAGGCATTTCCTCGCTGCAGCTTGCATGCGCGCGCCTGCGGATAGAGTTCGGCTCAGTATCGGTTGTGAACGCCCACGCGCGAGACATCCAGGATGCGAAAGAGTTGATGCTGCGTGAACTTGGCGCCGGGAAAATCGTGTTCATGCTACCTGATGCCATCTTCGGTGCCGTAGAAGCGGCAGGGTTCCTGCGCTCAAAGGGTCTGCGATACAGGATTGCGGTGCTTGAAAATCTCTCATACGCAGACGAGCGGATAGAGATAGGGGATGCGGAAAAGCCCCCGGCTGCCAGGAACGGTATGTACTGCATGGTCATAGGGGACTTTGAACCATGATGTGAAGTCCCGATCCCCCCCCTTCCCGTTGACTGCGGTTCTTATCTTATTTGCTATCCGCGAAGCCTCTGTGCGGCCTTCTCAAGCTCATCGGCAAGCTTCACTTTCGCCTTCTTGCTGCTCTCTGCAACGTCGATTTTCATCACGCCGCCCGCTTCCTTTGATATCTTTGCGGCTGCGCCTGAGGCAAGCTTCAGGCTCAGTGCAGTAAGGGATATTGACAGGTCAGTGAAGTCCTTAACCACGTCCTGGATGTTCTCTTCAGCGCTCTTCTCCTTTTTCCTCTTTTCCACCTCATTAAGAGCCTCTCTCAGGTCATCGAATCTCCTGTCAACGAAATCCTTTAGCTCCTCTCCACTCATGTCTTCAGGTCTCTTTTCCGACATGTTTATCACATAGAATTATATGTTCCTCAAGGTAAATAAGCTGTTCTCATGAAGCTGTATCCCATATGCGCTCACTGCCTCCTGTCAAGGGTATATTTCGAGGCTGAGCTTTCGACAGGCGACGAGACGCTGCGGTATAAGGCAGTCGAGGCAGGGCTTGAAGAGCTTCACAACCGGTTCAGGCAGGGCGCAAGCGCGGCTTCGGTATCCACTGCAGTGCACAGGCGGGTGTACGGGATACTTGGCGATCCTGACCCATACGCCGGGAAGAAGCACGCGAGCAATGAGGCTGCACTCAGGATGCTGCCTGCAGCCAGGCGCTTTGTCGGCAGCTCGTTTCGGCGTGCGGTCATAGCCTCAATCATAGGCAACTCTTTCGACTTCGGTGTGCTGGGTCATGACGTGAGAGAGAATGATTTTGAAAGCGTGTTCAGTAAGCTCAGCAGAGATGGGCTGCGCATCGATGACACAGCCGCCATGGCTGGGCTGCTTGGCGATGTTGTTTACCTCGCAGATAACTGCGGAGAAATCGTGTTCGATACGCTTCTTATCGAGAATATACAAAGCCTCGGAGGTAAAGTGACGCTGGTCGTGCGGGGTGCGCCCATGCTCAATGATGCGACAGTTGAGGATGTCAGGATGCTGGGTATCGACCGCATGGTCGAGCGCGTACTGACCACAGGCTCAAATGCGGTTGGCATCTGCATCGAAGAGGCTCCCAGTGACCTCATCGGAAAAATGGAGACAGCCAGCCTTATTATCAGCAAGGGGATGGCGAANNTCACAGGTTCAATAATATCGCGTATCTCCTGAGGGCGAAATGCGACGCAGTCGCAGAGGATATTGGCGTGAAAAAAGGAGATATGATAGCCAGGCTGGTGAGACGATGATAACAGTGAGCTACGTCTATGATAGTGCAGCGGTCGATAAGCTCAGCAACAATAAGGCATGGCTTGAGACATACATCCCGGTGGTCTCGGGCAGGCTGCGAAATCACGGCATAGAGGTGCGGATAGACGAGACCGAGAATTTCGATATACTCCATATACATCTCCCGCTCCCCCTGGCACAGAGGATGCTGAAATCCGACAAGCCTAAAGTGTTCCACGGGCATGCCACTGAAGAAACGTTCATGGTCGGGACGTGGACGCGATACTGGGTCCGCAGGCTGCTCCTGCACTTTGCAAAGAACTCGGATATCATCATCTGCCCCTCAAGCTCAGCTGCGGAATACTACAGGAAGCACCTGCCGGACAAGAAAATAGCAGTCATGAGCTACGGCATAGACCTTGAGAAATACGAGTTCAGGGAGAGCGAGAGGAAAAAGTTCAGGGAGCGCTTCGGCATATCGGATGATGACATAGTTATCTCATGCGTCGGGGGATTCTCGAAAAGAAAAGGCATCGTTGAGTTTTTCAATGTCGCAAAAAGCCTGCCTGATTGCAGGTTCATGTGGGTAGGAGGCGACTATACGCACAACACTGCAGTCAATTTGTTCTACAAGATATTCGCACACGCGGGTGAGGTGAGCCTGAAGAACCTGCCACCGAACGTGATACTTACGGGGTACACCAGGGAGGTGCCAGCCGCGCTATCAGCATCTGACATTTTCTTTTTCCCGTCAAAGCAGGAGACTCTCGGTCTTGCGCTTGTGGAAGCCGCCGCCTGCTCCCTGCCTCTTGTCGTGAGCGATATCCCGGTGTTCCGTGAGTGGCTCTCGGACGGGGAGGACTGCCTGATGGGAACAACCGAGAAAAAGTTCGCAGTTCACATCGCAGCCCTGGTAGCGAACCCTGAACTCAGGCAAAAGCTCGGGAAAAAGGCACGGCTTGCGGCTGAGAAGCACCATGACATAAATTCAACGGCGCAAGAGCTTGCAGGATTATACAAGAGCTTGCTGTAAGAGCCTACTTTAGCCTGCTGCAAAGCCACTGGTATGCATCCTGTGTGCCGGGTGAAGTCCCGGTAATCTTAACCTTCACCTGCCCCTCGCCCGGATACGAGCCTATCTTGACACCGAACCGGGAGACTGCATCCCTGAGCAGGTCTGCGATATCAGATTCTTTCCTGTAGGTCGTTATCCAAAGCGTCTCTCTAGGCTCGCCCCTGAACATGTGCTCGTTAAGCTCGAATATCGCCATCATCTCTTTCGGGACTCCGGGAAGTACCATGATGTTCCCGAGCAGGAATCCCGGCGCAGCACCCGCAGGGTTGCCAAGCGGCACCGCACCCTCGGGCATCGTTGCCATCACTCGCGTCTTTTCGCTGATCCTGTAGCGCTCCCCTATCATCGCCATGGCGACAGGATGCTCGACAATAGCTTTTCCGAGCGCTTTCGCAATCCCCTCACGGGTGACATCGTCATGCGTGGGACCGAGCCCCCCCGTAATTATGATCCAGTCGGCTGACGTGCTCCTGACATCTTCCGCGATAACATCGACTTCATCCGGGATGACCGATATCCTTTTCACGTACACGCCGTGCTCTGCAAGTCTCTTTGAGAGCCACGCCGCATTGGTATTTACGATGTCGCCTGCAAGGACCTCATCGCCAATCGTTATAAGAACCGCGTCTGTCATTTCACTCAGATACTCGCGTAATGGATAAAAACCTCACCATCCCGGACAATCCGGTTGCAATCTCAAATACCAAGCTTATCGCCGCGGCATTATCTCAGGGGGAGCGCCCGCGAACCTGACAAGCGCCTCAGCCTCGATAAAATGCAGGCTTGCTGGTATCACGAGGATGTGCAGCGGCTCGCCGAAGCCGAACTCGCGGAGCTTCCCTATGTAGTCAGCTTTTATAAGGGGCGAATCCGAGCCCGCGCGCGCTATGCCAACTGCAATCGAGTCTCCGAGTATCTTTTTATCCCTGGTACTTTCGACCTCAAGCAGCAGTTCGAGTGCCTGGTTCAGGGTCATATAGCCTTTTTCACGGTCAATGTCAAGGAACACCAGCGTGTGCAGGTCATTTTCCAGGTTCTTTCGGATAACATCGTACGGCGTTGCAGCGGGACGCCCCCAGGGGAACGGGACTGTAGCTGATTTTCCGAACCTGTAGTTCTGGAGCCCTGTGAGCCCGCAAACGGCTGATGAGATGGACGGCGCGTGGATTATCCGTGTCTGTATCCCCATCTCATGGGCGCGAAGGCGCAGGTCCACGTGCGTGGTCGCGACCATGGCATCACCGCCGGTGAGCAGCACCACGTTTTTGTCCTTTGCATCCAGAAGCCAGGTCGGGCTCTGCTCTATATCCTCGCGATGCAATATGCGTATCTTCTTGCCGTACAGTTTTTCCATCTTCTCGATAGTGGTCCCCATGAGCGCAGACGTATAGAACTCGGCGTATACTATATCTGCACCCCTGACAGCCTCAAGTCCTTTGAGCGTAATATCCTTCTCATCGAAGAGCCCGAGCCCTGCAAATGTGAGCATGCCGGGTACTTCCTTCCCGGCAGGGATTAAGCCTTTGGCATGACACGTGTCCCAGACTGTTGAAACAATCATAAACATTCATGATAAATAATATCGGCTGACCTGAAAACCGAATAGTTTATATAGAGTGATTGTGTCAGAGGATGAAGGAATTCTGCCCGGTTTCGCCGAGGAATTTGCATGAGTAAACCCGAGATTTTGTCGCAGATCAAGAAAGCCGAGGAATACGCCCGGGAGGTCGTGGCGCAGGCTAATGAAAACAGGAACAGGCGCTTATCCGATGCAAAGGCAAAGGCAAGGAATATCACAGCAAGCGCAGAGGAGGATATACGAAAATACAGGGACGAGACCCTGGCATCCGCGAGGGAGCTGCTCAGGCAGGATAGAGAGGCGATCCTTGAGAAGGGGAGAAAGGATGCCGAAGCGATAAAATCAAAGGCACAGAAAAATGTGGGCAAGGCGGCAGAGTATCTCGTTAGCGAATTTGAACGGGTGATGCATGCTAGCGCCTAAGCATATGGACCGGGTGCTCATTGCAGGCACTATCGATGTAATTGAACCTGTTATAGAGGTGCTTTATTCACTCAACCTTCTCCATATTACTGATTTCACTGAAGAGGGTGAGCTTCGCATAGGCAAGCCGCTCAAGTCCGCGTCCATGCTCTCAGAGCACGCGGTCGCGCTTCGCTCGATAGCGTCACACCTCGGGATTACGCCCAAATCCACGGCAAAACCATACAGGNNAATCCACGGCAAAACCATAGAGTGCAGGCGAGCTGCCAGGGAAAATCAAAGTTGAGCTGTCAAAGCTTTCCGCTGAGGTCCAGGCGCGCTATGAATCAGCACGCGCGATAGAGACAGAGCTCAAGGAAAAGGAGAACCTTGAAAAGCTGCTCATGCCGCTGGCAGCGCTGCCGCTTCCACTTGAATTATACCAGGGGTATGATACTGTGTCGGTTTTTGTTGGGTATTCGGAGACCGATATAAGTGTACCCGTTTCAAAAATAACGACGAGATTTGAGAAATTCGAGGGCGTGCACGAGGGCAAGAGGATTATTGCGCTCTTTGTGCCGAAAGACAAAGAAAATGAGGTGGTGAAGCTCCTACAGGATGAGCCGTCTTATAGCGAGCTTGAGGTCCCGACGCTTGAGGGGAGCGCACGTGAAAAATTAGGTGAGATTGGGGCATCAAAGGCAGAACTCGGAAATAAGCTTGAAGGGCTCAAGAAAGAGCTCGAAGAGCTCAAGAAGCAGTACACAGATTTCGTGCTTGCCTCGGACGAGTACCTCACGATGGAGACGCAGAAAGCTGAGGCTCCGCTGCGATTTGCAACATCGGAGAGCTCGTTCATCATCGACGGCTGGGTGCCGTCAGACAGGTACGAAGACCTTGCATCAACGCTGGGCAGTATCAGCCCAAGGATATATGTGGGCAAACTTCCTGAGGCGAAGCATGAAGACATGCCGATTGCACTTGACAATCCCACTCCGGCAAAGCCATTCGAGCTTTTGATCGAGACGTTCGCAACCCCGAAATACGGCGAGGTCGACCCCTCGGCGCTTCTCTTCATCACGTTCCCGCTATTCTATGCCCTGATGCTAGGGGATGTCGGGTACGGGATAATCATAGCAGCGATTGCACTGTTCATAATGTCCAGATTCAGGACCGGAGGACTGCACGCGCTCTCGTATATACTGCTGTACTCCGCGGTGCTCTCCATAGTGTTTGGCGTGATATACGGCGAATTCTTCGGAGTCCCGGTATTCAATGAGTTCGTCAACGGCGAGCACGAAGAAGGGCTGCTCGGGATAGATGGACCTGTCATCGGTCCGCTGCACACGCCCGTCTCGCGGTTCGCCAATGTCGAGAGCTTGCTTCTGCTCTCACTCATCATTGGGCTTGTCCACGTGTATCTGGGGCTCATAATAGGCTTCAGGAACGTGGCTGCAGAGCACGACTTGAAACACGCGTTCTTTGCGAAGGGCAGCTGGATGCTCATACTTACAGGCGGGCTCCTGCTCATAGCCAGGGTGCTGCCCTCACTCAGGGCAGGAGCAGCGATCGCCCCTGACCCTGTTATAGGCACAGGCGCGATTCTATTCGTACTCGGTATAGGTATTCTTGTGAAAGGCGAAGGGGGCATAGCTGTGCTCGAAATACCCACGCTTTTAAGCAATGTGCTATCGTATTCAAGGATACTCGCCATAGGGCTCTCCTCGGCAGGCATTGCGCTTGCTGTGAATACGCTTGTAAAGGATTTGTTCTTCTCATCAGGTAATATTGTTCTTATCGCCGCGGGAGTCGTGGTGCTGTTCATCGGTCACCTCATCAACCTCCTGCTCGGAATCATAGGACCCGGACTGCACTCCCTCAGGCTGCAGTACGTTGAGTTCTTTACTAAATTTTATGAAGGCGGCGGAACAAAATACAGTCCGTTCGGCTTTATGAGAAAATATACGGAGGAATGAAAAGATATGGCAATGGACCCATTTGCAGCTGGAATGTTAGCTGTTGGTGCAGGATTGGCGGTTGGACTTGCAGGACTCGGCGCAGGGCTTGGCGAACAGGCAATTGGCGCTGCAGCCGTAGGCGCAATGGCAGAAGACGAGAAGTTCTTCGGAAAGGGACTGTTGATGACGGTCATTCCGGAATCAATCGCTATATTCGGGCTTGTGGTCGCACTCATCCTGCTGTTCCTGTTCAATAAGTAAGCTGTGAAGCGGTATGGGACTCGAAGAGATTGTAAAGGACATAGCCGACAAGGGGAAGTCTGAAGCCGACAGAGTCAATGAGGAGACCGCACGGTCGGTCAAGAGCATCCTGGATGAAGCTGAATCACAGGTAGCTACACTTGCCGCAAAAAAGAAAGAAGAGGTGGCAAGAGACGTGGAGCGCCTGAAAAAGCAGGAGATGTCGAGCGCAAATCTTGAGGTCAAGCGCGTAATCCTCAACGCACGGAAGGATGTGCTTGATGCGGCATTTGCAGAGACGCGGAGCAGGCTCGCAAATCTGCCTCCCGAACGCAACGTGGTCATACTCCAGTCCCTGCTGAAGCTGTGCCAGGAGCATTCGAGAGTCTACTCCAGCGAGAAGGACGCAACACTGATACGAAAAATAGCGCCTGATATAATGCTCGCCGGAACGATAGACTGCATTGGCGGCATAATCATTGAGAGCGCGGACGCTACGGTCAGGCTTGATTACACGTACGATACCATGATCAAGGGGCTTTTCGAGCAGTCCCAGAAGAAGATATCCGAGCTCCTGTTCGGGTGAGCTTGATGGGTGTTCTATCTAAACTGACCGGAGGAACGCGCTACGCCTACATCACAGCCCGCGTCAGGGGGATGAAGCGGCGCCTCCTGCCAAAGGAGATGTATCCCAAGCTCCTCAACATGGAGATACCCGAGATAACCCGCCTGATAGAGGAAACCGAGTACAAGAAGGATGTGGACGAACTGGCGCGGGACTACTCAGGCACAGACCTTGTGGAGCATGCGCTGAGCCGCAACCTTGCAATGACGTATCGAAAGCTGCTGGACATATCCACGAATGAACCTCACTACCTTATAACTGAGTATCTAAGGCAGTGGGATATCTGGAACATCAAGACCGTGCTCCGGGGCAAATACTACGGCGCGGTTCCGGAAGAAATACTTAAATCCGTGGTCTCAGCCGGGCAGCTGCGCTATCGGGATATTACAGAGATAGCAAAGCTTGAAAGCGTGGACGGGGTAATCGCAGCGCTTTCCCATACACCCTACTACCCTGTCTTAAGAGAATATCGCGGTGGCATGCTGTCACACGTCGAGAACGAGCTTGACAAACTGTACTACGCACGACTGCTTGAGTCTCTGGGGGACTCGGAGGGTGAGAAGCTGTTCCTGCGGTTTCTGCGGATTGAGATTGACATTAAGAATATCAAGAACCTGTTTCGGCTCAAGAGAGCAGGGGCGGAACGAGATGCAATAATGGATACGCTCATTCCGGGAGGATTCGAGCTCGGGATGGATGAGCTTGTACGCCTTGCAGCCATGTCCTATCAGGAATTCTCAAAATCAATCGAGGGACACTCTTACTGGCAGGCGATTTCTTCCTTTGTAAAGGACGACATGGGCTCACTCCGTGACGTTGAGGTTGGGCTTGAAAGCTACTCCATGAACTATGCATCACGCATATCCCATTATTACCCGCTCTCGATACTTCCTGTGATGGAATACATGCTGAGCAAAAAGATAGAGGTGGACAATCTTCGTATAATCGTGCGGGGCAAGGCGACCAGCCTGTCTATGGACATTATCAAGAGGCACCTGGTGATGTGAAATGGAAATTGCTGTCGTAGGTACACCGGAGTTCGTTATCGGGTTCAGGCTTGCAGGGGTGCGGAAGACCTATGAGGTCGGGGAAAAGGAGCTTGTGCCAACCATCCAGAAGGTGCTGGAAGATAAAACCGTGGGTATCCTTGTTATTCATGCTAATCACTTAGCAAAGCTGCCGCCGGCGCTTGCAGAGGTTCTTGACGAGTCGGTTGAGCCGACCGTAATATCAATAGGCGGAAAGGGCGAGAGTTCGAACATAAGAGAGAAAATAAAACAAGCGGTAGGTGTTGATCTGTGGAAATGAAAGGTGAAATTTTTCGAGTATCGGGACCCGTCGTCACCGTCTCCGGCGTAAAGACACGCATGTATGACGTTGTAAAGGTCGGAAACGAGGGGCTGATGGGCGAGGTCATTGGTATAGAGGGCGAGAAGTCAATCGTGCAGGTCTATGAGGACACAAACGGCGTTAAGCCGGGTGAGCCGGTCGAGAACACAGGGCTTTCGCTCTCGGTAGAGCTTGGTCCGGGACTGCTCAAGAGCATTTATGACGGCATCCAGAGACCTCTGCCTCTTTTGCTCACAAAGATGGGCGATTTCATCAGGCGCGGCGTGTCCGCAAACGGTCTTGACAGGACGCAGCAGTGGGAGTTCAAGCCCACGGTGAAGAAGGGCGACACGGTCAGCGGCGGCAGCATAATCGGGACTGTGCAGGAGACGCAGAATATAGAGCACAGGATACTTGTGCCGCCCGGCGTTTCTGGCACTGTGGAAGAAATAAAGAAGGGAAAGTTCACTGTCGACCAGACGGTCTGCGTGCTGAACGGCGGCACGGAGCTCACGATGATGCAGAAGTGGCCTGTCAGGAAGCCAAGACCCGTAGCGAAAAAGCTCATGCCCAGCACGCCGCTTCTCACAGGTCAGAGGATACTCGACGGGTTATTCCCGGTCGCCAAAGGGGGAACGGCTGCCATACCGGGTCCTTTCGGCAGCGGGAAGACTGTCACGCAGCAGCAGCTTGCAAAGTGGAGCGATACGGATATCGTTGTTTATATCGGATGCGGCGAGCGCGGCAATGAGATGGCTGACGTGCTGAACGAGTTCCCTGAGCTTGAAGACCCAAAGACAGGAAGACCTCTCATGGAGAGGACCGTGCTGATTGCCAATACCTCTAACATGCCGGTGGCTGCAAGAGAGGCATCTGTCTATACAGGCATCACAATTGCAGAGTATTACCGGGACATGGGTTACGACGTATCGCTCATGGCGGACTCAACATCACGATGGGCAGAGGCGATGCGAGAGATTTCATCACGGCTTGAGGAGATGCCGGGTGAAGAGGGATATCCAGCATACCTTGCTGCGAGGCTGTCCGAGTTCTACGAGCGCGCAGGCAAGACTAACACTCTTGCAGGCAATCAGGGCTCGATTACGGTCATAGGCGCGGTCTCCCCGCCCGGCGGAGACTTTTCAGAACCGGTAACCCAGAATACGCTCAGGATTGTCAAGGTGTTCTGGGCGCTTGACGCAAAGCTCGCACAGAGGCGGCATTTCCCTGCCATCAACTGGCTCAACAGCTATTCGCTGTACACGAAGGCGTTCAGCGAGTGGTACGGCAAGAACGTCTCGCCTGAATGGGAAAAGCTGAGAGACGATGCCATAAACCTGCTGCAGAGGGAGGCTGAGTTACAGGAAATCGTGCAGCTTGTGGGTTCTGACGCGCTCCCCGAAGACCAGCAGCTCACGCTCGAAATAGCACGAATGATGAGAGAGTACTTCCTGCAGCAGAACGCGTACCACGAGGTTGACACGTACTGCTCCATGCATAAGCAGTACAGGCTGCTCAAGGCAATAACCAGCTTCGGTGACAGGGCAGGCTCTGCGCTTGAGTCGGGCGTGCCAATCAAGGACGTACTGGCTCTCAAGTCAAAGAACGACCTTGCAAAGGTCAAGTTCGAGCGGGAATTTGACAAGGCTATAGACGGCATAACTGCACAGATGGATGATGAGTTCAAGAAGCTGCAGGAGGCGAAGTGACCATGACAAAGGAATATAAGACCATACGGGAGATAGCAGGTCCACTGATATTTGTCGAGAAGACCGAGCCTGTGGGCTACGGCGAACTCGTGCATATAACGCTGACCGACGGGAGCCGCAAGAGGGGGCAGGTTCTGGATACTTCGAGCAATGTGGTGGTTGTCCAGGTATTCGAGGGTACGGGCGGTCTGAACAGCGAGTGCGGTGTGCGCTTTACGGGCGAGACCATCAAGCTGCCGGTCTCGGGCGAGATGCTGGGGCGCATCCTGTCTGGCTCAGGCGAGCCGCTCGACGGCGGACCAGGTATCATACCTGATGACAAGCTCGACATCACGGGCGCGGCTATAAATCCATATGCGAGGCTGCCGCCAAAGGACTTTATCCAAACCGGTATCTCCACGATTGACGGCATGAACACGCTCGTGCGGGGGCAGAAGCTGCCGATTTTCTCAGGCTCAGGGCTGCCGCACAACGAAATAGCGCTCCAGATTGCAAGGCAGGCGAAGGTCAGGGGTCAGGGCGAGGAGTTCGCGGTCGTGTTCGCTGCAATGGGTATCACGAATGAGGAAGCCCAGTACTTCATGCGCGACTTTGAGAGGACTGGCGCTCTTGAAAGAGCAGTCGTTTTCCTCAACCTTGCAGACGACCCGGCTGTGGAGAGGCTGATAACCCCGAGGCTTGCGCTTACGGCTGCAGAGTATTTCGCTTACGAGCACGAGATGCATGTGCTTGTCATCCTGACTGATTTTACAAATTATTGCGAGGCGCTGCGACAGATGGGCGCTGCAAGGGAAGAGGTGCCTGGCAGGCGCGGCTATCCGGGCTACATGTACACAGATCTTGCCTCGCTGTATGAGAGGGCAGGCGTTGTCCGGGGACGGAAGGGCTCAGTCACGCAGTTCCCCATACTTTCGATGCCGGGTGACGATATCACTCACCCGATACCCGACCTCAGCGGCTATATCACAGAGGGGCAGATTGTCATCTCAAGAGAGCTGCACAGGAAGGGCATATACCCGCCCATCAACGTGCTGCCGTCACTGTCAAGGCTCATGAACTCTGGCATAGGCGCAGGCAGGACGCGCGACGACCACAAGGCTGTATCAGACCAGCTCTATGCTGGATACGCCGAGGGACGCGACCTGCGCGGTCTTGTGGCTATCGTGGGCAAGGATGCGCTGTCTGACAGGGACAAGAAGCTGCTTGAGTTCGCGGACATGTTCGAGGACAGGTTCGTGCGGCAGGGCGTGGACGAGGACAGGGATATCGAGAGGACGCTCGACCTCGGCTGGGAGCTTTTGTCAGAGCTGCCTGAGGCGCTGCTCACAAGGATTGACAACAAGTACATCCAGAAGTACCATCCTGCGCACAGAGAGAAGGAAGAGGAGAAGGCAGTTGCGCCCGCAGCAGGATGAGGGCGCAGCATCCTCAAGGCAAGATAATGTGATGTGATTCGACATGGCACTCAAGGACACGATAAAACCCACACGCTCGGAGCTTATCGATCTTAAGAAAAAGATAAAGCTCTCCCAGAGCGGGCACAAGCTCCTGAAGATGAAGAGGGACGGGCTGATACTTGAGCTGTTCGAGATACTGGAGAAGGCGAAGGACGTGCGCGCTGAGCTTGACAGGCAGTTCGAGAAAGCCACTGAAAGCCTGAACATCGCGCTGTCAGTGGAAGGCGTGGTCACAGTCAAGTCCATCGCCTTTGCCATGAAGGATGCGCCGAAACTGGAATTGGAGAGCAAGAACGTGATGGGTGTCGTAGTGCCAAAGATTGAGGCGAGCAGCGTGCGAAAGCCCATCACGGCAAGGGGCTACGGCGTCATCGGCACCAGCTCGCGCATAGACGAGGCTGTGGACGCGTATGAGACGCTTGTGGAGAAAATCATCCTTGCGGCTGAGATTGAGACCACGATGAAGAAGCTGCTGGACGACATAGAGAAGACGAAGCGCAGGGTGNNGAATGCGCTTGAGTTCAAGGTCATACCTGAGCTGAACGAGGCGAAGGACTTTATCATTTTCAGGCTTGAGGAGATGGAGAGGGAGAATATCTTCAGGCTGAAGAGGATAAAGGCGTGAATTGCGGGCAGGTTCAGGCGGTAGTTGAGCTTTTACCGATATAGAAGCGGGCAATTCCAAAGCATTATATAAAAGATGTGCTTATATAATGCACAGTTCATATGACGCCCGAAGAACAAGCAAGGCTGCACATCGACAGCCTGCTTGAATCCACCGGATGGATAATCCAGGACCTCAGCGAGCTGAATCTTGGCGCGTCATCTGGGGTTGCTGTACGCGAATTTCCCCTGACTTCCGGGGCTTGCGACTATTTGCTGTTCGTTGATAGGGTAGCGTTGGGAGTTGTGGAGGCTAAGCCTGAAGGCACCACTTTGAGCGGTGTTGCCGAGCAGTCTGAAAAATATATAGGCGGTATTCCTGAAGGTATACCTCATGTGCATGAGCCGCTCCCATTCTCATATGAAAGTACCGGGACTGAGACGTATTTCAGGGATACGAGAGACCCGGAGCCGCGCTCTCGAAGGGTATTCACCTTCCACACGCCTGGGACTTTTAGAGAATGGAGCCTGCAGAATAATACGCTCCGGACGAGACTGAAAAAATTCCATGCCGAACAGCTTCTGTTAAAAGAGGGGCTCAGGGAGTGCCAGTTTGAAGCCATCAATAATCTTGAGTGCTCTTTCGCAGAGGCAAGACCACGGGCTCTTATACAGATGGCAACCGGAAGCGGTAAGACCTATACAGCTGTGAGCTTCATTTACAGGCTGGTAAAATTTGCAGGCGCAAGAAGAGTGCTCTTCCTGGTAGACAGGAGCAACCTCGGGCGCCAGACAAAAAAAGAATTCCAGCAGTTTATTACTCCTGACGACGGCAGAAAATTTACAGAGCTTTACAATGTCCAGCATTTGACATCAAATACCATAGATCCTGTGAGCAAGGTATGCATAACAACGATACAGAGGCTGTATTCAATGATAAGGGGGGAGAGTGAGTTCGAACCCGAAAACGAAGAGCCTTCGCTCTTTGAAATCTCACCGGATGGAACTGAAAAAGAAGTGTCTTACAATCCCCAGATACCAATCGAGACCTTTGATTTTATCGTAACTGATGAATGCCACCGCTCAATATACAATCTATGGCGGCAGGTGCTGGAATATTTTGATGCCTTCATTATCGGTCTTACAGCCACGCCGTCCAAACAGACGCTGGGCTTTTTCAACCAGAATCTTGTAATGGAATACAGCCATGAGCGCGCGGTCGCGGATGGCGTGAATGTGGGTTATGACGTTTATCGCATCAAGACTGACATTACGGAAAAAGGGAGTAAGGTAGAAGCCGGGCATTTCGTGGATAAAAGGGATAAGCTCACAAGAAAGGTGCGGTGGGAGCAGCTCGATGAGCCTTTTGAATATGGCGCAGACCAGCTTGACCGGAGTGTGGTGGCGCAGGACCAGATACGGACTGTCATCAGGACATTAAGGGATAAGCTTCCAACCGAGATATTCCCTGGCAGGACAGAGGTCCCGAAAACACTTGTATTTGCAAAAGACGATTCCCATGCGGAGGATATTGTGCACATCATACGCGAGGAGTTCGGCAAAGGGAATGAGTTCTGCAAGAAAATCACGTACATGACCCAGGGCGCAAAGCCTGAAGACCTTATCGCAAGCTTCCGCAATTCCTACAATCCGCGCATTGCGGTAACCGTGGATATGATCTCCACAGGCACGGATATAAAGCCGCTTGAGTGCCTTCTTTTTATGCGGGATGTTAAATCACGGGTGCTTTTTGAGCAGATGAAGGGGCGCGGGACCCGCACTATATCTCCCACGGATTTCAAGGCTATCACTCCGGGAGCGTCCACTAAAACACATTTCATGATCGTGGATGCAGTTGGGGTATGCGAGAACGATAAGACAGATTCAAGACCGCTTGAGCGGAAAAAGAGCGTGGCTTTTGATAAGCTCATCATGTCCATTGCGCTTGGAAACAGGGATGAGGACACCATCACATCGCTTGCGGGAAGGCTTGCGAGGATGGACAGGGAGATTGAAGAGAAAGACAGGAAGGAGATTCAAAAAGCTGCTGAAGGGAAGCCTTTAAAAGAAATCATCAACAGCCTTTTAGATGCTGTTGACCCTGATAAGAAACTGGAGAAGGCAAGGGAAATTTTCAAGACCGATGCGCCAACAGACGAGCAAATCAAGAAGGCAGGCGAAGAGCTTGCAAAGAAAGCCTGTATTCCTTTATCTGACAATCCAAAACTCAGGAACACCATAATCGACATCAAGAAAAGGAACGAGCAGATTATAGATACGGTGAGCAAGGATACCATCATTTTCGCAGGGTACGATGAGCACGCAAAGGAGAAGGCACGTACCATCGTGGATACTTTTAAAAAGTTCATAGAGGAAAATAAGGATGAGCTGACTGCCCTGCAAATCATCTACAGCAAACCCTACGGCAGGCGCCACCTCACGTATGAGGAGATAAAGCAGCTTGCAGAGGCGATAAAGAAGCCGCCGTACCAGTTAACACCCGAATTACTCTGGCAGGCTTACGAGCAACTGGACAAATCAAAGGTGAGAGGTGCGGGCGCGCAGAAGCTTCTGACGAACATCATCTCGCTGATAAGATTTGCCACTGGAAAGAGCGATGTGCTTGAGCCTTTCCCTGAGACGGTGAACCAGCGCTTTGAGAGGTGGCGCGCGGAGCAGGAGATTGCGGGAGTTACTTTTACAACGGCGCAGATGGAGTGGCTTTTGATGATAAAAGACCATATCGCATCTTCGCTGAGCATCGGGATGGAGGACTTTGAGCTGGCGCCGTTCTATGAGAGAGGAGGGGCTGTGAAGGCGTATCAGTTGTTTGGTAAGGGATTGAATAATATCTTAGAAGAGCTAAATGAGGCGCTGGTGGCATGAATATTACTTTCACAGTCCTCTCTAAAGCGATATATATTGAAAATGATGAGGGGAGCCGTGAAGATTAAATGAGAGTAATATTTGATACAAATATCCTGATACATATAGAAGACCCAAAGGAATTATCTGAGAATCTCCAAGATTTGCTGAAAATATTCCGCGAACACGGGCATCAGATATTCATCCATCCTGCATCATTTAAGGATATAGACAATGACCAAGACGAGTCACGGAAAAAGATTATTTTATCAAAATTAAAGGGCTACCCACATATAGAATCACCGCCAAAACCCACAGACGACTTCTTATCGTCAGTAGGGACTTCATCAAATCCTAATGAAATGAACGATAATGAAATCCTGTTCGCAATCCAGAGAAACGCTGCCGATTTTCTAATTACTGAAGATTATGGGCTTCAGAAAAAAGCAATCAAGGCAAATCTTGAGGATCGCGTGCTGTCTATCGATTCTGCGCTGGATTACTTTAAAAATCTTTACGCGCGAAAAGCAATACGCCATCCACTTTTAAAAGAAGATTTTGTTCGTA
>DUGO01000105.1 GCA_013331375.1 Candidatus Methanoperedentaceae archaeon
CGAGTAGCCGTAGAAGCTGTTGAGCAGTATCTTGAGCGCAAGCTGCGTGGCATCAAGCACCCTGTACTCTTCGCCAGCCGCTGCCTTCATCCTTTTTCTTGTCTCAACCCTCTCTGAAAGCAGCCTCTCAAGTATCGCAGGCACAATCCCCTTTTTCACTTTCGCGGTTGCGAACCTGCCGCCCGACGGCGCTGTCTCGGCTTCCGCAGGCTCGTCCCCTGTTACGACCGTTGTATAGCACAGGTTGTGAGCCATCATTATCGTCGGGTAGAGCGACTTGTAGTCCAGCACGACCACGTTCTCAAGCAGCCCTCGCTTGGGCTCGAGCACCTCGCCTCCCTTCAGCTCCTCGCTCTCCTCGTCCCTGGTGTCAGTGATGCCAGAGTCGGGTCTTGGCGGTACGACCCTGTTCTGCTGCCTGAACTCGCGCAAGAGAATGCTTTCGACCATTGCACTCTGCCCGCCGTCCAGCACATCCTGCAGCAGCACTCCGCTTGCGCGGGCAAGGGCTATGTATTTATCAAGCAGGCGCAGCTTGCGCATGAACTGTAGCGCAAGCACCGCATCGCGCCTCGCATACTCTATAAGCTTTCGGAACCTCTCGCCGCCATCGTTCCAGTACGACTCCATCTCAAGAGGCGCAACGTCCAGCTTTTCCATACCGAGGAACTCTTTCGCAGTGAACTTCAGGCTGTACTGCTTAAGGCTGAAATCCCGCTTCATGAGCAGCATGGCATCCGCGACCACGCGACCTGTCACGCCTACCTGGGGGAATGCCCCTATCTTTCGGTATGAGGCTGCGCGCCCGTCCCTGCCGATGCGGTCGTTGATGTCCCCTTTTAGGGCAGAGAGCCTGTCGATTATATAAGGGAAATCGAACCCATTGATGTTGTAGCCTGTTATCACATCAGGGTCATAGTCCCTGATTATCTCGAAGAATCTTTTCAGCATCTCCTTTTCGCTGCTGAACGCCTCGACTTCCCCGGAAACATCAGCTTTTTTTCCCACAAGCACAAGCGTGCCCAGTGTGCCGTAGGACGGCTCGAACGCAAGGCTCATCATGATTATCGGCGACTTTTCGGGAACAGGCATGCCTCCGTTGAGAGGCAGGCATTCGATATCGAAAGACAGGTACCGCAGCGGTGCGTTCGCAAGCGTGGCAACGGGATCGATGCGCCCGGCTGTGAACCTCAGGGAGCATTCCACCTGCATATCAGCGCCTCCCGCTTCCTCTGCCCGCACCCATCCCATGCCAGCGAGCCCGTGGTCGATCATGAACCTGTTCGCAAACAGGATGTCGGTCTCGTATATTCCCTGTACCCCTGGGGTATGTCTCACCTCTTCCCTGATGGCTGCAACTCCTTTCGGTTCTGACGTGACGACCTTCAGCATTTTTGAAGGTGTGCGGGAATAACCCACAGGCTCGAACATCTCCACGTGCTCTATCCTGTCGATTTCCCTGAACCTGTTCTTCAGGCGTGCAGCCACCTCTTCAGGGTTATCGGGCATGACAAAAAAATACGGCTCGAATTTCGAGGCGAAACAGCACACGCTCTTCCCGCTGCCATCCCTGCCGTACAGCCTGACCATAGGTCTATTGCCAATGTATGTGTAGTCGGCATCGAGAAGCTGGAAATCCATCGGCTTACATTTATTAACAATGCCTATAAAGCTATTTATAGGAGCGTACTAATTATACTCAGGGTAGGACAGAAATGGCTGACAGAATGACATTTGGGGATATGGCTGCGCTCTTTCACTCGTCATTCTTTGCATTCGAGCAGGCGCACGGCAGGATAACAGGGACTGCAAGCAGAGCCATCCTTCAGCAGATAGTGCGTGTGATGCCAAAGATTCTGGAGAAAGAAGGTCAGCCTGTTATAAATAAGAGTCTGACCCTTGAAGAAAACATGGCTCATTTCCGCGACTACATACACAATGAGGAACTCATTGAGAATGTGAACTTTGAAAATAATGATGATATGTTCAATATCGAAATTAAGGGGTGCACAGTTGCGAAGTCGGGTGTCCATGAGATACTTGATCCAAAAAAAAGCACATGCCCTTATGCGATAGTTGCTGCTGCTATGATATTTTATCTCACAGGCAAGAACCTGACAATCGAGGATTCCGAGTTCACAAAGGACGGTACAAAGACCTTATTGAAGCTGCATCATTATTGATTCCCAAACGCGAAGTTATGAATATCCTCGTTGTGACAGGGCGCAGGGCGTTTGAGACTGCAAAGACATCAGTCGGGGCAGCAGCCACAGTTCGGAGGCTTGAGACCGACATTGCAGCCTTCATAACCCCGAAGATGCTTGAAAGCATACCTGATTCCCGGAATTACGACCTCATCCTGATACCCGGGCTCATATCCGCAGATTTCTCATCACTCGAAAAAAAGCTCGGCATACCGATAAGGCGCGGACCCAAGCATGCGTGCGACCTGGGCTTTGTGCTGCAGTATGCAGGCAGCGTCGAATTTTCAACAAGGATACCCGCCTGCGAGCTTTTGAGGGATTTGAGGCGCACGGAAGCCGTACGTGAGGTCGAATCGCTTGAAGATGGCGCTCAGGCATCATTCCATGTGAAAGGGCTAAAAATCGGCGGCAGCTCGAGGATGAAGGTGATGGCTGAAATAGTCGATGCGACGCGGCTGGATGAGGATGAGCTTCGCGAAAAGGTGAACTATTTCGTCTCAAGCGGCGCGGACATAATCGATTTGGGCGCAGGTCTTGACGCGTCACCGGCGGATGTGACGTCTGCAGTCGCCACCGCAAGGGCGCTGACAAGCCTGCCCGTGAGCATAGACACGCTCAATCCCGACCACATCCTGGCAGGCATAAAGGCTGGCGCAGACATCGTACTCAGCCTGAATCGCGAGAACATCGGGAAGGTGGGTAAAGAGGTGGCAAAAAGCGGTGCTGCGGCAGTGGTCATCCCGGATGACGGCAATGATGACATTTTCAGCAACATCAGGAGGGCAAGGGCGTGCGGGATAATAAATATCATCGCAGACCCCGTCATAGAGCCTGTAGGGCACGGCTTTGTGGATTCCCTTGCCGGTTATTCCATGTTCAGGAAGGCGAACCCCGCAACCCCGCTATTCTTTGGCGCTGGCAACATCACAGAGCTGTTCGACGCAGACTCAATCGGGATAAATGCGCTGCTCGCAGGCGCTGCTATGGAACTCCGGGCTGCGATACTGTTCACGCCCGAGTTCAGCAGCAAGGCTCACGGCAGCATTGGGGAGATGAAGGCGGCATCCATGATGATGGCACTTGCACAAAAAAGGGGGACAGCACCCAAGGACCTGGGGATAGACCTGCTCGTGATAAAGGAGAAACGGAAAAGGGAATACGAAAAACCTGCGGTGAATGCTGTAAGTGCAGAGCCGCCGGTATCATGGCAGCCAGACCCGAAAGGCAGCTTCAGGATAGGCATCACAGGCACAGAGATCGTTGCACGGCACAGGGACGGGGCAATAACGGGGGCGCACGCAGCCGATGTATTCAATACGATAATGAAAATGGGGCTTGTTTCCCGCCCTGACCATGCTGCATATCTCGGGAGGGAGCTGATGAAGGCGGAGCTGGCGATCAAATTCAGGCGCAGCTATGCGCAGGACGATGATTTCTGAACATGGGCGTTGACCTTGGCGATATCTGCGATAGGCGTGAGCTGAAGTGGGAGGAGCTGTCAGGGAAAGTGATAGCAATAGACGCATACAATGCCCTGTACCAGTTCCTCGGCATAATCAGGCAGCGTGACGGCACGCCCCTTGTGGACTCACACGGGAACATCACGTCCCATCTCTCGGGGCTCCTGTACAGGACCACGAATTTCATAGAGAACGGGATAAAGCCGGTCTACGTGTTCGACGGACCGCCCCCGGAATTCAAGGGTAAGACTGTCGAGGCGAGGATAAAGGTGAGGGACGAGGCAAAAGCCTTATGGGAAGAGGCTGCAGCAGCGGGGAGCGACGAGGCGTTNNGTCCAGGCGCCATCCGAGGGCGAGGCGCAGGCTGCGTTCATGGTGCAGAAAGGGGATGCCTATGCCGCAGGCTCCCAGGACTATGATGCGCTGCTGTTCGGAGCCCAGGTCGTGGTCAGGAACCTGGCTATCACTGGCAAGAGAAAGCTGCCGGGCAAGAGCATCTACGTGGATGTAGCTCCCGAGGTGATAGAGCTGCAGAGCGTCCTGTCAAGGCACGGTATTTCGAGAGAGCAGCTTGTGGACATTGCCCTGCTCACAGGCACGGATTATAATCCCGGGATCAAAGGGATAGGACCAAAGAAAGCGTTCAAGCTCATAACAAAACACGGCAGCATTAATCCCGCGCTCAACGAGCTCGGGACTGATATCCCGCACCTGCATGAGATACGGGATTTCTTCCTGCACCCGCCTGTGACTTCGGATTACAGCCTGAAATGGGGCAAGCCCGACGTGCCTGCAGTATTGAAGTTCCTGTGTGCAGGGCACGACTTTTCGGAAGCGCGCGTCTCGAAGGCGATGGAACGGCTGCTCGATGCATCACCGGGCGGTCAGCAGACGCTGGATAAGTGGTTCTGATACTGTACCGCTACTGAGATTGTTATGGTATATGACTGCGGCTGCTAGCAAGCAGTGCAAAGGGGCAAATAAGACCGCTATCCCTGAATATACTGTGCCCGCTGCTTGCGAAACTGCATCCACGCACCTCGAAGATATGGGTGGTATCAGATACCTGCCGCAGCTCTGCATCCTGTATGTAGCCGCCTTTTTTCACCAAAGAGATATAAGTTCCGATTGTGTTCCCGATACTCATCTCATTCCTGATATCCTGAAGTCCTGATACTGCAACCATATCTATGAGATAAGGTATGGCTAGCTGGAATATGCCGTGCGCTCTCTGGTACGCAAACAGCGACGCGTGAAGTAGAAGCGCAACCGGTATACAGTCATTGTTTTCAACATCGTGTTTCATACGTGGATTCCCAGCCAATTCCACGCCGAATTCCCACCCTTTTTCCTGCTATCCTGCCCCCGATATCTCTTCGACCAGCCGCTGTGCCTCTCCAGCCATCTCCTTATTGAAAATGCCTGCGATATCCCTGATGGCTTCAAGGTATCGCACTGCGCTGTCAAGATATTCAAGGAGGTCACCCTCGTATGCATATACGCCGAAGAGCGAGAGCTCGCGTATGAGCCCGGCAGGCGCAAACCCGCTTCGGCGAAGCTCGATGAGCCTTGTTGTGAACTTCCGCTCCGGGCATCCGCAGAATGGCGAATCCTTGCACTTGCATGAAAGGAACTCCCGCGCGAACCGCAGAAGCGGCTCACGCAGCGGCTGCCCGAGCTTCGACAGCGAATCACCGCAGAGCACGATATCGAGTGCTGCCCCGAAGACCCTTGCCGGGATATCAGAGCCGAGCGCCGCTGATATCCTGGAGGCATGGCGGAAATACACTGAATCGAAGCATTCGAGCCCTGCAAGGATGTCGAGGGGCTGCTTGCCCGACCTCACACCGTCTTTTATCAGAAACGTCTCATCTATCGTCAGGAAATGTGATGCAGCGACCTTTCCGAGCTGCGTAAGCGATAGTTTTTCCCCCTCTCGCCTGGAAAGCCCCATACGCTCCAGTTTCCGGTTGAAGTCCTGAAGACTGAACTCCTTCCCCCTGCCGATGAGCATTGAGTCAAGCCCGGCAAGCTCCTTTTCGTTCCCAGCTACAGCTATATTTGCAAGCGTCTCTTCAAGCTGCTCCTCTTCCCCGTACTGTATCTCTTTGCCCTCCAAGCCACCGCGGAGCAGCCGGAATGCCACCTCGTCCTCGCTCTCTCCCTTATGGAAGCGTTTGCCGGGCTCGGCAAGCAGCACCACGGTGCCCTTCTCATGGTATCCCGGTCTCCCCGCGCGTCCTGTCATCTGGCTGAACTCCACAGGCGTGAGCCACTCGATGCCCATGGCAAGAGACTCGAATATGACCTGGGACGCGGGAAAATCCACGCCGGCGCCGAGGGCAGCGGTCGTTACAACTACAGGCAGTTCACCCTTCCCGAATGCATGCTCTATCCTCTGCCTCTCTGCATACGGTAAACCTGCATGGTATGCCGCAGCCCTGATACCGAGCGAGTCAGCCAGGTTATGGCAGTTGCGCCTTGAATTCGTGAATACAATTGCCTGTCCCCGAAATCCAGTCCCTGAAACCTTATCATACTCCCTTCGTGCAAGCCGCTCTATGAACCGTCTCTTATCGTGCTCCTGCGAGAATACGAGGTGCCGCTCAATGGGCACGGGTCTCTCCTCGAACACCACAACCCTGGCTCCAAGCTTGCGCCCCAGGTATTCCGGGTCGCCCACGGTTGCAGAGAGATATATGAACTGCGCCTGCGGAGCAAGGTGCTTCAGGCGCGCGATGAGCCCGTCTATGCGGTGTCCCCTCTCAGGGTCCTCAAGCATATGCACCTCATCTATCACGACCGTGCCAATCTTCCCGAGCGCCCTGCCCCTGCCAGACCTGAGCACATGGTCAAGCCCCTCGTACGTTCCGACGATGATATCCGACGACAGTGATGTGACAAGACCGCTTTTCGCATGTGATTTTATCCTGGACATGCCCACGCGTATGGATGAAGAAAGACCGAGCTTTAAGTACGCCCTGAACTGTGCGTACTTCTGGTTCGCAAGCGCGACAAGAGGCACAAGAAAAAGCATCCTGCCCCTGCCCTTCAGCAGGTTTTCTATGCCAGCAAGCTCGCCGATAAGGGTCTTACCAGTCGCGGTCGCGGAGACGATGAGCAGGTTCGTTCCCTGCAGCAGTCCTGCATCCACGGCAAGATGCTGCACCGGGAGGAGCTCGCCCGTATCGGGGAAAAGCGCTTTGAACCTCTCATCGATGTCCAGCTCCCGGAACACCATATGCGTCTTCAGGTTGCTGGATTGAATCGTATCATACCGCGTGACCTCAGGGTCGAGCCTGTCTGGGTTCACCATGCACAGCACCCTGTCAAGGTCCCGTGTCCTCCACAGTGCCTGGAGCAGCCGCTCACAAGCATGCTGCCCGAAATCCATCTGCTGCAATTCGCGGAGAAGCTCATTTTTCGCACAGTCCTCGCATATCAGCTCGCCTCTGTACCTGATAGCCTTCGTGCCGATGGGTGAGTACCTGCCCCTGCCAAGACAGAACCTGCATGCTGAGACGTAGTCGCTCCTGAGCTGGTATGCTGACAGCATCCCCCTGAATGCCTCCTCAGTGCGCTCATCACCTCCGCGCGCAACTAAAATGTCCCGGGCAAGACGCAGGAGCTCAATCGCCTCATCAGGCTGCCGCACGTCATCTTTTTCCCTCCTGACTATGAACCTGCCGGGGCGCGGTCCCCTGGGTGTGTCCTTTAGCACAAGTGTACACTCGAAAAGCTGCCTGCCGTCGTTGACAGGCAGCATGACGAGCTTCTGCTTCTGCGGATATACGATGACCTGCATCCTCACTGGTTTTTCCTCAGGTCTATCACTTCGTAGCTCAGCCCCTCGGTCTCAAGCCTGTGCAGCAGGGCTGGCACCTCGTCGTCCACCGAGACCACAAAAGACGAAAGACCGTGAAATGCAGCCTCGACCACTGACTCCCTCACGCCGAAGAAACTGTCGGGCTCGACTCCTATTGACCGCAGCGACATCAGGGCTTCCACACCGAGCGCCCCAATGTACGGCATTTTTTCAGCGTATTTTTTCAGCATCACGGTGTCCACGTTCCTTGAACCGCCCCGCTCGATCCTGGGAATCCTTCCTACAACAATCCCGGCGTGCTCAAGACCGATAGCGCCTTTGAGCCCGGTCACTCCCACGTCCTCGCCTTTTCGCGCTCCAGATATCGTGACACCGAAGGCGCCTTCCTGCCCTTGCTGCGTGATATTCGCCGCGTACAGGAGCCCCTCTCTCATCCTGAGGTAAACCTTCTCGCCCTGCATGAGGTCGCACTCCGCAATGGCAGGCCAGATTGAGGCATGGTTAACAACCTCCTCCATCACTAGCTTTGCATACCGCTTCAGCTCCTGGGCTTTCTCGAGTATCCAGTCCAGCCCTTCCTTCGTGACCCTGTACCTGACGCGTCCCTCTGCTGACAGGAGACCTTCACTCGCGAGCTCTTTTACGTGCTCTGAGACTGCCTGTGGGGTGATGCCAATCTTCTGGGCTATCTCCTGCTGTCTGACTTCCGGCTGGTGTGCTGCTATCTCGACCAGTATCTGGAACTTTGTGCCTTCGCTCTTCCTGTGAAGCAGCCCTATCATCCGGTTGCCCCGACCATCTCAATCCTCTGCCCTTTCACAACCAGGTTGGATGAGCGCTTGGCTGCGCTGCGAATGTACACCGGGCTGCGCTCAAGCACGCGGGACAGCCCTATCATGGACTGGTTGCCCTTTGCGACCTCCTTCTCGAGCGTCTCCACTGTGGATTTCAGGTGATGGTCGTTCTCAAAAGTTATCAAAAGCATGTCGCTTATGTCTTCTATCGAGCACTGGAAATTGACCTGCACCTTGGAATATGAGGAATGATATTCCTTTTCAGGCATTTGCCCGGGCTGCGGCATTCGCCATTTACTCTCAANNCCCTGGAATAGGAGGAGTGGTACTCCTTTTCAGGGTTTTTCCCGGGCTCGGGCATGCGCCATTTGCTCTCCACGAGACCGCATTTCCTGAGAAGCTCAAGGCTTTCATTGACGTTTGTACCCGTTTTTCTCTCAAGTTCCGGTTCAGTGAGCCAGTCGTTCAGCAGGGTATCGAATGCCTTCTTATGCCTGTCAGAACCAAATACCTGTAGCAGAGGCACGAGATCAGACGGGTCATTAATAATACGGGTTCGCTTTCCCATTTAGGATTACCTCTCTACAAAACTATACATGTTCACGTTACGGGTTAATTGCAGTTAAATAGTAATTAGCGCTCAAATGGGATAAAGTTTTTGACAGACTCTTTAATATAAAATCAGTACTGAGCCTCAAGCTTGCCAATTTTGCCCATCATGGACTCGACCTGTCTGGCAGCATCCTCCTTTTTCCTGCGCTCCCGCTCCACCGCATCAACTGCTGCGTCATAGAGGTTATCCAGTTCCTTTCCGGATGTGATAGCCAGCACTGAGAGTACTGAGGGATACGCCTTGTTCCGGACGAGTATGCCCTTGAACACGTGCCCTGCGCCTGTTGTGAGCCTGTCCACCTCTGTCGTGATATCATCGATGTTAAGGTATTTCTTATCAGCCTCGATGATTATCATAGCTCTGCTCGACTCTGTATATGCATCCAGCGAGAACAAGAGACCGCTCGATGAAAGGCTGTTCCTGATAGCCGATTTGACCGAGATCTCCTTGTCACCGCGTGAAAACCCGACTGTCGCGAGGCGTATACCGCTCGTCATCACTGTCTTGAAGTCGCCGAGGTCTGTGACCATCATCATTTCGCTGTCCAGTGATTTGAACAGGAACAGTATCCGTTCCGCGATCGCCTCGTTTATCCTGTCATATGCGGTCTCTATGTCGCTCCCCAGGTGCCGCAGGAACTGGTTGTCCACGAGGATTATACCCTCAGCCCCCGATTCCCGAAGCTCCTTCAGGCAGAAGGCTGTATTTTGCAGGTATATGGTGCCCTCCTCCCGAAATGGGAGGACTGCAAAGACGTAGATAGGAAAGCTGTATCTCTCCTTCAGCGCGCTCACGAGCAGCGGCGTGAACGAGGAGCCAGTACCGCCAGCAGTGGATGTTGCAATGAACGCGACATCAAAGTCGCCGCGCTCAGCCACAGCCCTCATCACGTAGTCCTTGTTGTCAATGAAGCACTGCTTGCCAACGTTGCGGTTCGCTCCGACACCATGCAGGTAGGGGATATGTATGCGGTCTTTGGCTTTTGTGTACTTGAGCTCTTTGAGGTCGTTCACTGCCGTATTAACTGCTATGGTCTCAACCCTCGTCGGGAACTTCTGCCATGAGTAATATTTTGACAGCTTTCCCCCTCCGAACGATTCCTTGTTCACGGCATCAAGTATTCTGTTGCCGCACTGACCTGCGCCTATCAACAATACGTTTAACATCTGTTCTCCTTTTTTCCTAATACTTGAACTGATTATGTCTCCAGTAAATCCATCCGCCTATTCCTATGACAATAGCCAGGGGCACGATGTATATCAGGTAATCCGCAGGATTGATGGCAGTGTTCTCCCCCACGTATATGGTGTCGGAAGACTGCTCGGGTGCAAAGCTGACCCCGGCACCCTCCCTGTGGCTTGTGTTCAGGACGATTTTATATTCCCCTATCTTACTGGCTTTTACCGAATACGTGAACTCCCGCTTGTCCAGAGGATCAAGTGCACTTGTGAACTTCTTTATGGGATTGCCCTTTACAACGCTTATGCTCTCGTCCGGGCTGCCCGCATACACAAGCCCATCAGGAAGAATGCTTTCAATGCTCACGGATTCGGCTTTCAGCTTGCCTGTGTTCTCGACGTTTATCGTGACTTTTGCTGTGTTGCCCTGTGGTATGGCGAGAGTGTCCAGAGCTAACGTTATCTGGAGAACCGCGCCCGCCTCCCCCTTGACGAATATCTCAGGTATGCTTGAGAAGTTGGTGTAGGTGACAGTCTCAACCACTGATTTTGACCTGTACGTGACCTTTGCCTGACCAAGAGTGTGATTGCCGGGTGCCGCATCTTCGCTGACCTTCAGCTCATATATCTGCAGTGGTGCGCTCTTCTCGGGGTCTAGAGCATATTCGCCTACGATTACACCTCCTGCAGGGTATATCCACCTGTTGAACACAAGCGAGTTGTCCTGCACCTGCATATCCTGGAGCACTATGCTTGCGGCTGCGCCTTTTCCCAGATTCGCAGCCGATATGGTCACCTGTATCGTATCCCCCTTCCTGACACTTGTCTTATCCACCGTCTTAGTAAGAAGTATCATGGGCTTCCCCGAGTATCCCGCCCTGTTGTGACCGCCGTAGAGATATTTGCCGTATTTCACATCGAAGTCGGTACCGAGCTTTATGTACACGTTGGCACCAACGTCAATGAGCGTTACCTCTATCTTACCGTCCGGTACATTGAATATGTACGAGCTGTTCAGCTCGATGCCCATCGGATTACCCGAATTGCCCGTGATCTCCTCAGTCTCACCGGTCTCAAGCACAGAATATAACCTGAAAAATGCCATTTTCGTCGTGCCCATCACGAGGGTGTCGGTCATCTCCAGGGCGTAGTTGTTAATCTGGTAGCCATCACCTTTGGAGAATTTCTCGTTCTGCAGCACGGTCGTGATTGCGCCTGCCGCATGGGGTGTCACGAAAGATACTGCAAGGAACAGGATGATGCATATGTATATGTGCACCGAGAAACGAGATTCATCAGCATGGTATCCCCTCATGTTTTCACGGAACATGCTCATAATCACAATCTACTAACGCTTGACCAGATATAAATGTTTGTATAACTTTTGATTATTCACGATTGAGCCTGTAGTTTATTTGCGGAACCATTTTCTTTAAATGCAGACTGTTGATTTCGTAGAATGGACCTGGAATGTCTCCGGGGACCTTTGCCGAACAGATACCGTGCTATTTCCTGCCCCGCATCTCCTTTATTTTCTGCCCTATCTCAGCCACTGTCTTCGATTTCGGCGCCCTGACATCCACGAGCACCCTGCCGCTGACCTCCCACCACGACCTGGGATACGCCCTGTCCGCCTCTACTGACGGATTGAGACCCAGCGCCTGCGCCGCGCGCTCTATCTCCCTGAGCACCGGATTTTGCACGGAGAAGCGCTTCGGCACTATGCGCCCCTCGCCCCGGGTCTTCGCAGCATCGATATACACAGGCCATATGACAAGCTTTCGTTTCTCCCTGAGCATACCCGGAATAAGAGCGTTCATCGTGCTTTATTTTATCTATATGTTTAGGCATTACAATGTTTTAAGTTAGAATATCCGAAAACTTTATTTAGGCATACCTAATAGTAAAGAACATGCTTGAAAGTTTCATCATAATGCTTAGAGAGGGGCTCGAAGCCGCACTCATAATAGGGATAGTGCACGCATACCTGAAAAAAATCGGGAGGGCAGACCTGCACAGGCACCTCTATGCCGGCACCGCGCTGGCGATTGCCGCAAGCCTGCTTGCGGGCGCAGCCTTCATGCTCGCGTACGAGGGCACGGGTGAAGCCGGGCCCCTGTTCGAGGGGGTCTCCTCGCTGATTGCGTCTTTTGTGCTCACGTACATGATATTCTGGATGACCGGGCATGCAAGGAAGATAGCAGGGGAGCTTCGGGAAAAGGTGGACATGGCGCTATCAACCGGGCAGGTCGCAGGCATAGTGATGCTGGCGTTCATAGCAGTGTTCAGGGAAGGCATCGAGACCGTGCTGTTCCTTGGGACGCTCGCAGTAAAGGCACCCCTGGATACCGCAGCCGGCACTGTCCTGGGTATAGCGACCGTGGTGCTGCTCTTTGCCCTGATGTCAAGGGGTATGTACATGCTTGACATCCAGAAGCTGTTCAGGTACACGAGCATTCTCCTGATAATATTCGCAGCCGGGCTCGCAGCGTATGGCGTCCATGAGCTGAACGAGGCAGGCATAATCCCGCCTGTCATAGAGCATGTGTGGGACATAAATCCCCCTCTGAACCCGGACGGCAGCTACCCGCCCCTGCATGAGAACGGTATCGTGGGGTCCTTCCTCAAGGCACTTGTGGGATACAACGGCAATCCCTCTCTCACAGAGGTCATTGCATACGTCGGGTACTGGGTGATAGCAGGCACATACCTGGTCCTGACATATCGCAGGAGATGATGATGACTGCCACCACGCAGAGGACAGAAGAGTACCTTGAATCGATATTCAAGCTGCAGCAGGTTTCGCACCCGGTCAGCGTGACAAGGCTTGCCCAGCACCTGGCTCTGTCCCCGCCGTCGGTATCCGAGATGCTGAAAAAGCTCGAGTCTGATGGCTATGTCTATTACAGGGAAAAGGGCGTCTGTCTCACTGCAAAGGGTGAGAGTGAGGCGCGGCACGTCGTACGAAGGCACCGCCTGTCAGAGCGGCTGCTGACCGATATCCTGGGATTCAAGTGGCATGAGGTGCATGACGAAGCCTGCAGGCTTGAGCATGCCATAAGCCCTGAGNNAGGCGTGCAGGCTTGAGCACGCGATTAGCCCGAAGCTTGAGGAGATGATTGAGCGGACTGTCAGCGATGCCACGACATGCCCGCACGGGCATCCGATACCCGACAGGAACGGGGCGATACGGAAAGAGGACACAAAACCGCTGTCCGAGCTCGGTATCGACCGCTGCGGCATAATAGTGAGCGTATTCGAGGAGGACCCTGGCATGCTCCAGTACCTGGCATCACTGGGACTCATCCCCAGGACGCATGTCAAGATAGAGCAGGTAGCGCCATTCAACGGACCGCTGCTCGTTGAGGTCGNNCTTTGCGATTGCGGGCAACCCGAATGTTGGCAAATCCAGCATATTCAACCAGCTGACCGGCATGGGCGTCATCACGGCGAACTATCCAGGCAAGACCGTAGAGCTGAACATAGGCACGACCGAGTTCAGGGGGCAGCGGATAGGCATAATCGACCTTCCCGGTAGCTATGCCATCGGCGCCATATCGGAAGACCAGTGGGTCGCAAGGCAGGCAGTGCTCGAATCGAAACCAGATGTCGTGATAATGATAGTGGATGCCACAAACCTCGCCCGCAACCTCTACATGGTGCTGCAGTTCCTGGAACTTGAGCTGCCGGTCATCGTAGCCCTCAATCTCATCGATGTGGCTGAAGAGAAAAAGATACATACCGACGTGCATGCGCTCGAAGAGATGCTCGGCGTGCCGGTTGTCCCGACGGTGGCGATTTCGGGCAAAGGCCTGGACGAGATGATGGCTGCTGCTGTCGAACTGGCAAAAGGCGAGCGGCAGGTAGTGAAAAAGACGCATCTGGGTGAAGATATCGAAAAGGCGATTTCTCACCTGGCAGCACGGCTCCCACAAACTCACCTGCCGCAGAGGGCGCTGGCGATACTGCTGCTTGAGGGCGACTCGCAGTTCATGGAGTTTGTGGGCAGCATGCCCGATGGCAGAGCCATGCTCGCAGAAGCCGGGAAAGCTGCGGATGAGATAGAAAAGCGGCATGGTGAGCCGGCAGGAATACGCATCGCAAGGGAGCGCTACGGGCTCGCTGGCACAATAACCCAGAAGGTACAGGAAAGGGGAGTACGTGTTCCGCCCATTTCCGAGCGCCTCTGGCGCCACACGACCTCGCCGGTTACCGGGCTGCCCATCCTCGGCATCGTAAGGGCGCTGACGTTCACGGTACTGTTCATCGGTGGCGATGCGCTGTCAGTGCTCCTGAGCAACGCCTGGGCTTCGCTGGTATCGCCGCTTATAATGGGCACACTGCATTTCCTGTTCGGTGAAGGCGAGCTCACAGGCATACTCAGGTGGGGGTTCGACGCGGGCATACTCGCTGCGCTTGCAGTGGGCATACCTTACGTGCTGACATTCTATTTCATGCTCGCCATCCTTGAGGACACGGGTTACCTGAACTCAGCAGCTTTCCTCATGGACAGGGTAATGCACAGGTTCGGCATGCACGGCAGGTCGATTATCCCGATAATAGCAGGCGCAGGATGCAACGTGCCTGCAATAATAGGTACAAGGGTCCTGACAACGCTGAGGGAGCGCATCATCGCCAGCACGCTGATCGTGCTCGTACCGTGCAGCGCGAGGACTGCTGTTATACTGGGAGCCGTATCCATATTCCTCGGGTGGCAGGCTGCGATTGCGCTCTACGGCATCGTGATTGTGGTCATCGTTGCAGTAGGGCTCATACTGAACAGGATGATGCCCGGGGAACCATCAGGTCTTGTCATGGAGATGTTCCCGTTCAGGAAGCCGATGCTCCGGGGGGTATTGAAGAAGACCTGGCTGCGCTTTCGGGAGTTCATAACGGTCGCCTTTCCCATCGTGTTCGTGGGCAGCATCGTGCTTGGCGCCCTGTATGAGACAGGATACCTGTGGACGCTCTCTGCTCCCCTGTCACCCATTATCGAAGGATGGCTCGGGCTGCCTGCGGTGGCTGGTCTTACGCTTGTCATAGCTGTGCTGAGAAAAGAGCTCGCGCTCCAGCTTCTCACAGCCCTTGCTGTGGTGCAGTACGGGGGAGGCGCTGAGAACCTGCTCATGTTCATGAGCAGGGAGCAGATATTCGTGTATACGCTTGTGAACACACTGTACATCCCATGCATTGCAACCATCGGTGTACTTGCAAGGGAACTCGGGTGGAGGAGGGCGCTGCTCATCTCAGCATCCACGGTATCGCTTGCCGTCATAATCGGGGGGCTTGTTCACAGGGTCATTATATCTGGTTTGTTATAAGGCAATGTTTATAAGCACACTCCACAATTAGTGGTGGAAATATGAAGAAAGCATTGATAACCGGAATCACAGGTCAGGACGGCTCTTACCTCGCTGAACTGCTGCTCGACAAGGGCTATGAAGTGTACGGGCTCGTAAGGAGGCTCAGCACCCCGAACATCTCACGGATAGACCAGCTGCTCGACAGGGTAAACCTGGTGGAGGGCGACCTGATAGACCAGTCCTCTCTAAATAATGCGATGAAGGACGTGCAGCCTGATGAGGTATACAACCTTGCGGCGCAGTCCTTTGTGGGCACATCATGGAACCAGCCTGTGCTTACAGGTGACGTGACCGGCATGGGAGCGGTTCGGCTGCTTGAAGGCGTGCGCCACTTCTGCAAGGATGCGCGCGTATACCAGGCATCGTCGAGCGAGATGTTCGGCAAGGTGCAGGAGACGCCCCAGACCGAGAACACCAAGTTCTATCCACGCAGCCCTTACGGCTGTGCAAAGGTCTATGCATACTGGATGTGCGTGAATTACAGGGAGAGCTATGCCATGTACGTGTCCAACGGCATCCTGTTCAACCACGAGTCGCCGCGCAGGGGACTTGAGTTCGTCACCAAGAAAATCACGGACGGCGTTGCACGCATCTACCACGGCATGTCAAAAGAGCTGCGCCTCGGCAACCTGGACGCGAAGCGGGACTGGGGCTTTGCGGGTGATTACGTGAGAGCCATGTGGCTCATGCTGCAGCAGGACAAGCCTGATGATTTCGTTATAGCCACAGGCGAGTCGCATTCGGTCCGGGAGTTCGTGGAGCTTGCCTTTGGTGAGGCGGGTCTTGACTGGAAAAAATACGTGAAGACGGACCAGAGATTCATGAGACCTGCCGNNCCTGCCGAGGTCGAGTACCTCACAGGGGATTATTCAAAGGCGAAGCGCGTGCTCGGATGGGAGCCGAATGTAAGATTTGAGGAGCTTGTGAAGATGATGGTCAAGGCTGATATTGAGCGGCTCTCAAAACGATAATGTTTTTCGAGCATAGAACATGCTTGACCTGCTTTTTTCCCGACTCATGCGCATAGGCGATGTGCAGAGGCAGAGCATCGTGACCTTCGTATGGCAGATAGCTTATACAGCCATAGGCTTTTTGAGCACGATGTATTTTGCGCATGCGGTCGGCGCTGAGGTCCTGGGAGCATATTTCCTGTTCCTCGCATATTTGGGCATCTTCAGCCTTGCCGCAGATGGCGGGCTGGGAGGGGCGGCTGTAAAGCGCATCAGCGAAGGTGAAGAGCCTGATGCGTATTTCAGCACGTTCTTCGTCCTGCGCTCGGTGCTGGTCATAGCGACCGTCCTGCTGCTCATCGTATTCCGTGATTATTTCGTTGACCTCAACATGTCCAGGGTGTTCACATGGCTGCTGCTCGCGCTCGCGGTCTCGATTTTCCATGGAGCAATCGCATATGGTGTCGCGGGTTCTGGTAAAATGGGGATATTCACGACATGCGTGTTCATTGACAACGTATCGCGAGTGGCGGTCCAGGTATCGGCGACAATCCTGGGCTATGGGGTTGGCGGTCTTGCTGGCGGGGTTGTTGCAGGACTGCTGATATCTGCACTCATAGAAGTGCGCTTCTTTGACCTTCATCCTGTGAGGTTCGGCTGGAAGCACATCAAGAGCCTTACATCATTCTCGTTCTGGCTGTTCCTGACATCCAGCGGGTATATGGTTTTCACGTATGCGGACACGGTAATGATAGGATATTTCATGGAGAATGCCGATGTCGGGGTCTACAGGGTCGTGCTCCAGCTGACGCTTGCCGCGACCTTCACGACACATGCCATGCTCCAGACGCTCTGGCCAAAGGTCAGCAGATGGGGGAAGACAAAGGAGACGGGGCTGATAGAGACTTCGCTCTCGCGCGCGATCACATATTCGCTCCTGCTGGCAGTACCCGTCCTCGCCGGAGGGATACTGCTGGGCGACAGGCTTTTGTACTTTTTTTACGGCGCGCAGTTCGAGAGGGGATATACTGCGCTTGTGCTGCTCCTTTTCGTCCAGGTAGTGAACGTGTTCCAGCACTTCTTCACCTCTTACCTGAGCGCGCTTGACAGGCAGAAAGAGGCGTTCAGGGTCACGGCAATAGCAGCATCGGCGAATATAGCCATGAATATCGTTCTTATCCCTCTGGCAGGGATAGCGGGCGCTGCGGTGGCGACCCTTGCAACAATGGTGCTTAACGCTGCCCTGGCGGGAAGTGCGCTGTCGGGCTTGATTAAGATACGGGTAGAGTCCGGCTCTCTTTTTAATATCTTTTCGGCATCGCTCGTGATGTCTTTGCTGATACTCGGCTATCGGATGCTCGTTCCTCTTTCGAACATCTGGCTGACGCTGGTTCCCGTGGTACTCGGGGCTGCGGTTTTTATCGGGCTTTTGATGCGGTTGGATAGCAGGATACGAAATGAGCTCCGGGAGATAGCCGGTAGTATATATTTGCCCTCAAAGTACTGGATGTAGCAGACCTATTTTATCGCCTGAAGTTCGAACACAACCTCATTATACACATCAAAAATGGCTTTCAGGTACTTTTTGGGTATGAATGTACTCAATATCCTGTTCCTCAGGTTGGGATTCAGGACAAGCTCTTTTCGGAGTATCTTGAATCTCGCCTTCGAGTAGTAATTGTAATAGATCTCATCTGCAAAATAATCGAATGCCCGTTCGGTAAAGAAATGCCTGTGGGTGGGGTCTGTGTATGCATCAAAGCACATGAAGTAGGGCACCCGAATCTTAAGGATTGCCCCATTTCGCGAGACTCTGTGCATCTCTTCTACCATCGAGAGGAAATCGTCAGTGTGCTCAAGGAAATGAGAGGCGATGATCCCGTCAACTGAGCTGTCCCTGACAGGAATCCCCCGGTCCAGGTCCGCAACTATATCTACACTCTTGACCCTCACGCGGTCTATACCTGTCGAATCCCTGTGCTTGTTCGTGCCGCAGCCAAGGTCAAGGATTATTTTTTCGCTCATCGTGAAACTATCCTCCGGATCACATCGTTGAACTTTGTACAGAAGGTCGTTGTGCCCAACCTGCTCACAGCATTTTCCCTTGCAGAGATGCTCATCCGCTCCCTTAACTGCCTGTTATTAATTAAAGACTTTGATTTTTCAACCATTTCATCGAATGTCTTCACAAGAAAGCCTGTCCCGGCATCGATGATTATTTCCCCCGGACCCGAATCGCCTCCGAAGCTGACCACCGGGAGACCTGCGCTCTGCGCCTCAGCCACTGAAATACCATAGTATGCGCCAGTTGGATACCAGAAAAACCTGGCTTTTTTATAGTAATCAAGCAGCGTGCTGAAATCTGCATTCGGGAGCAATGTTATATTCGTGTCATCTTTGATCATTTTCCTGAGATTATCATAATACCCCTTATTCTCTTTTGCCAGTCCGCCTATTATCACGAGAGAATAATCAGTCCTCTGCAGCCTCCTGAACGCCAGTATCATCTCCTCAAACCTGTATCCCGGGAGGAACCGCAGGACGCACAGGATGATGTTCTCCTTTTCAATGCCGGGTTTGAATATCTCTGTGTCAACAGGCGGATATATGACCGTCACTTCACCGCCTGAGTGTTTCCGGATGAGCCTGCCCGTGTAGGCGCTTATGGCACATGTTTTCACGCGCTTCAGGAGATATGGCTCAATCAATGTATAAGGTGTAAAATACAGGCGGTTCATGAAGCTGCCCCTGGAATATTCTCTCTGGGGCTCGAGGCAGTAATAGATGGTTGGGATTCCGAGCATCACGGGGACGGCTGACGATAGCAGGAAGCCTCCTGTCTCGATAACAACATCCGGCTTGAATTCCCTGCACATCCTGTATATCGGAAGCGAGTGATTGAGCATGGAATTGTAGGTCTTCATCGCCTTGCCGAATACGGGCGCTCCGACTCTGTAAATCTTAAAATCTGCAGCAACATCGAATTTCCCTGCCAGGCTGCGCAGGTCTTCGTAAACGCAGGCGTATGCGAGCTCGTGACCTGCCTTTTGCAGCTCTCTTCCGAGTGTGAGAGCGAGGTTGGTGCCGCCTGCAAGGGTGGTGAGGTCGTATGCGAGAAGTCCGATTTTCATGCGAATGTGTCCTATATAGGGAATCTGGGGCGTGAGAATTTCAATATAACCTTTTCATCGCTTTTGGATAGTAGCTTCATGAAAGACAATCCGTTTTTCTCAAATTTGTCTATTCTCAATTTCTTTCCGCTCTGAAAGGCTCTCCAGGCTGAATGATACGTGTACTTTATTAAATATTCCTGTCCTTTCGCTGCAGCGAATTCGATATGGTTGGGTTTTTTCACATAACTGACCTGAGGCTCGATAATTCCCGTATCAAAGGGGCATTTCACAAGGTACAGGTTCTTTTCAGGGGTGAGCATCTTCCCGACGCAGCTTTCCTGTATGACATGATAGTCGAGGTCTGCGATTTTTCTAAAGCCGTTAGCTTCAAGCTTATCAACAAAAGTAACTGAATAGCACAGCAAATAATTTATGCCCGCCTCCCTGCAGACATCGCAGATAGTTTCGACATTATTTGACTCATTGAGTAGCGTGAGCCTGTTTACGAAAAAGTCCCAGTGGTACAGCTTTATCCACTCATTCGGGAGTATTTCGATTTGCCTGTCCAGTGCGAGATATTCAACGAATTCGCCAAAATTGCTGTAACCGCCCATGTTTTTTATGCTGTTCTTATCTCCTTCAAAAACGATTCTCGACCCTTCGGCTGCATTGGAAAAGAAATCACGCATCGTATCAACCGATTCTCGCCCTAACTTCACAGGCTTTATAAGGGGGTATTCCTTCAGACCGTCCTTCACCTCATTGGAGTGGTTGAGCCCGTATTCGAACAGGTTCGGGTGGATGAGCATGACGACTGTGAAGAAGGCAAGATACATGTAATGCGGATGGAATACTGCATAGAAGGAACCCAGCACCAGGAATATCCTGAAAAAGGTGTTGGGGTCAGCAATCCTGTAGACCGTATGGTTTATCAGCAGTAAAATAGCGGGGGTAGTAGCCATGGCAATATGCTGCAGCGTGGCACCGGTGAAAAAAAGCGTAATCGGTAGCGTGGAGTAAAGACC
Organism: Candidatus Methanoperedentaceae archaeon; assembly: GCA_013331375.1. GTDB lineage: Archaea > Halobacteriota > Methanosarcinia > Methanosarcinales > Methanoperedenaceae > UBA10536 > UBA10536 sp10536u. The sequence continues at coordinate 20,527 of DUGO01000105.1, forward strand.
AAGAAAAAGGGCTTCAAGAGGTCTCATGCCGGTATTCTCAGTAGACGTATATTCCTTCTTTCTCCCACCCAGCACATTCTCAAATGTTCTTATTCCTATGTTCCTGAAGAAGGGAGCGAGATCGACTGTTATTTTTATGACCGCAGGAGCATAGATCAAAAGGAACATTTGTATGCTCATCCCGCCGGACAGCATGAAAAAAGATACAGGGAAGGAAATGAAAAAAAGAACCGTGAAACTCATCAGCGAGAGAGCCAGCAGTAATATCGCAGATGGTATCCATGAGCCTGTCACCACAGAATACAGCAGAACCGGCGTCAGGCTCCATGCGAGGATCTCGGGTTTGCTCCAGGTGAAGTATGAGAAGGTAAAGAACGGGCTTATGAATATGACCGGAATAACCAGGAACAGCACCAGTGGGTTGTTGAACAAAAATCCTATCATAACGAGGGTGGTCAGGAACAGGAGAGCAGATATCACAACGTAGCGCCGAACCCTCAATTTATTGAACAGCATGCCGTAGGTGAGAAAGTGATTAAAAAAACGCTCTTTTAAAGAAGAGCCCATGCCGTCTTCATATACATATCCGTACAGCCCGTACTTATTTATCACGTCACCTACCTTGTAATACCAGGGGATGCGGGAGGAAAGGTCATAAGCAAAACCTGTTATCTCATTGCTGTTATCTTCCTTGAGCAGAACAGTATTAGTCAGTATCTTTTTAATTATCTTTGGGGATAATAACAGCAGGTCAAACACAGTAACGAGAGAAAACGCTATTTTTATTTTATCAAGCAGGCTAAATGTTGATATATTCTCATTACTGATTTCGTAATTCCCTATTTTGAGCATTTTGCCCTTTAATTTTTATAATTCCATTTTCAAGAGACAATACAGTNNTTGTTGATTGCAGATAAACTTAAATTTATTTTTTTCATAAAACTGAATTCCTTTTACATTTTTTGATGACGTTTTAACCCATATGCAGGTAGCCTTTTTCTTAACCTCGTGTTCAATGAAACTGATTAAATATGTGCCGTAACCCTGGCTTCTAAATCCTTTTTTTACTGCGATGAAAAAAACCTCAGGCAATGTGTTATTTTCACTTTTGGCTTGCGTGCTGGACACTCTCGCAATCATAAGTTTTAAAAATTTAAATTTATCTATATTAAATGTGAAACCCCTAATAAAGTGCATAAAGTTTTTAATTAAAAGCTCTGCATAAAACATTTTAGTATATATGATTACGATAGACGCTATTACAACCCCATCTCTGATAATAACATATCCATCAGCATATCCCGACGATACCAGCGTTTTATAGAAACTCTTTATGAAGTCAAATCCCAATCTTGATATGATATCTTCAGAGTAGGCTTCCTTATGCATTTCATATACATCTTGAACATAACATGCTTTTATTTTTCCGACATTAACATTTTCATCCAAGCAGACCAACTCGTCTGAATCAATCTGAGTTCCGAGTGTTCATATTCAGCAATATTCTATATAAATTTTGAGCTGCCTATTTTTTATATATTTCACATTGTGACCAATTCGTTGCATATTTCAATTTCCCTCATTCACCATTATCAGATATTTTTTACCAGCCAGAGTCAGAGTTCGTCTGGTTTCAAATCCGTTTTTCCTGTACACCGCAATTGCATCTGTGTTCTGTGCCAGTGTCTTAACTCTGCAGCAAGTATAACCTCGTGTCCTGATATAAGACATGGCTTCCTTGATAAGCTCGCTCCCTATGCCTTTACCCCTGTACTCCTTATCCACTGCGATAAGTACAATTTCAGATTTTGTAGTCTTTTCACCTGCATCTCGCAAAGATGACAGGAGAGACAGGCTTTCCACAAGAAGCGCTACATTTAGCAGGACTTTGGTCAAAAAAGTCCATACGATTTGAGGCAGATTAGACAAAAATATATTCCTGATAAAAGCCGGGCTGTCATGTGCAATAGTAATAAAACCAGCGACTTTGTCTTTGTCTGTATATACAAAGGTTTTCCCGTATTCTGATGTCAGGGCTGCCCTGAAGAATACCTTTTCCAGGAATGGCAACCCAAGGGACGGAAGGAAATCAGCCGGCAGAGCATCATGATGTATCCTTGCGACTTGAGCCACATGGTTCTGTCTCATCACTTCTATCATGACCTTCTCTATTCCATGGATTGCAGGTTTTTTACGATATGCTCAAGCTCGCTTTTCGATAGTGAAGGGTAGTTAGGCAGGTTTATTGTACCTCTTGAGCACTGGAACGAATTGGGGAAATTCTCAGGTTTGCATTTCAGGTAAGACTCCATGTGCGGTATCGAGTACTCGATGAGCTCACCCAGCTGAACACCTTTTTTCCTCATCTTCTCCATAATGCCTTTTCTGTCCTTCACCCTCACCACATAATGCGAATAAGTCGCTCCTTCGATAAGGGGCGGCAGTGTCAGTTCGCTCATATCCTGCAGGTTCATTGAGTAATATTCCGCTATGGCTCTACGTTTAGTGCTAATCTCCCCATATTTTTTAAGCTGCACAAGCCCTATTCGCGCTTCAAGGTTCCCCATCAGCACCATGAAGTCAGAAGGCAGGTATATCCTGTCTTCTTCATAGTATTTCGTGAACCTGTCCAGAAGATGGGTATTCGTTTCGATGAAGTTCACAATGCCGTACACGGTTTCATTAAAAGCAGCGTATACAGCCAGCAGATACATGAATTTCCGGAGCTGCTTGAAGATAGATGGCTTTTTGAAATTCGCATCCCTGTAAGCCTTTACCTTCTCATATAGCGCTGCATCATTGGTGGTCATCATTCCGCCGAAGAGCGATGAGACCTGCTTGCTTATATTGAGCCCGAAGATGGCTGCGTCGCCCTCGTTGCATACGAATTTGCCTTTGAACTTTGCGCCGAAGGAATGCGCACAGTCCTGGATTATCCATATTTTTTTATTAGCTTTCGCTGCCATCTCTTTTATTCTCTCTGTATCCAGCGGATAGCCGAAAAGATGCGTGGCTATGATAGCCCCGGTATCCCGGGTCATTTCTTTTTCCACCAGGTCGATGTCCATGTTATAGTCTTCAAGGGATATATCCACGAACTTTGGCTTATTTCCCGACAAAACCAACGCATGGGAAACCACCACACAGGTATATGCCGGCATTATGACCTCTGTGTTTTCAATATGAAGCGCCTTGAATATGGCATAAAGCGCGCTCCTGCCGTATGGAAAAGCCAGCGCATATTTCGCTTCGAAGGTTCGAGCAAACTCCCTCTCAAAATCCTCTACAGGTTTTCTCCGGATATCCAGTGCAGCAAGCAGTTCTCTTATACTGAAGAAGGGCTTCAGGCGTGGTATCATACTTTTTTACCTGGTGCAATGATTGTCTCAATCATCAGGCAGTTTTCTTTATTGAACTTTTCAATATCTATCACTTTCGGCTCTATCCTGTCAGCGAATATCTGCTCCTGGAAGTATTTGGATGAAGCCATATGTATGGTGGAGAACTTACGCCCATATTCCAGCCATTTGAACTGTATCCTGCCTGGCTTTTCAAGAACATCCTCTATCCTGATGGAATTATCGTCTATGTGGAATTTCCTTTGTATTTTCACTGGATACTTTTTTTTCCGGGTTATCAGTGTCCTGACGATTATGTTCTTTATCAGGTTCCCGATGTTCCTGTTGCGCATTACAGTGATATTCAAAAGGCGCAGCAGCGTGAACCTGAGCGGCGTGGGGATCTCTCTCAGCGATTCATAAAAATCCGCTTCAATCAGAAAGGTACCATTCTCATATCTGCAGCTGGGTTTTATGTTATAGCACTGGGTTGAGATGACCTTACCTGATTCCAGCTCCCCGATGTACCCGCAGTCATCCCAGATTAACCGGCATTCTGGCTTGTCGAAGAGCTTGTTTAAGCCGCCCTTCGCGCTGCTGATTATCGCGTAATAATCCCCTGACGCTGCTGTCATGATGCCTGCTTCGGGGAAGAATTTGATCACATCCGTCTTCTCATGCGGGAGCTTTATATCGTTCTTTAACTCGTGCAGGGTGCTCTCTCTGAATGCGACAAGATAGTTCTCGATCAATGGTATGAAGTTGCCCGTATCAATCGCCTTCAGGGTCACGGTCCTGTCATTCTCAACAGATTCGTACATCTTATCGGAAATCACACCTGCAAGAGGGATATATTCTGCCAGCATCTCAAAGCCTCCCGGATAGAAGAGCTCAGTGTTGCGGCTTCCGTATTCCCCGCCTATCGTTCCATCAGGATGCATAAAATAAGAGAAATATTCAATGGATTTTCGTAAGGATTCGAGGAGAGCTTCATCCCCGGTCAATCTATGCAGTTGCGCCAGATAATAGATGCACAGCGTCTGGTAGCCCGGGTCCGGTCCCTCGTATTCCAGGTACCAGCCCTCTCCGGACTGATGGTCAAGTATCATTTTCAGGATTTTCTTGCCCCCTTCAAGATGCCTTCCGGTCATCTGATTGTATTTTTCAATAGCAGCCGCAGCCGTGGCAAGATGATTGGATATGAATCCATGTGTTTCTCCGGCAGATGATATGAAACTGATAAGACCATCGATGATGCCCAAGAACTCCTTTTTTTCGGGTTCGGATATATCCTTCTCGATAATCTCAAGCGCAAAGAGCATATCAAAGGCAAGGGTTGAGGTCACGGAATACGCATATTCGTAAGGGAACGCCTCATCCACGCTCCCGTTCTTATGCTGGATCTTTGCAGTGGCATGGAATATATTCTTAATTATGTCCAGCGCCTTTCTGTCGTTTGGAAAGCACCCGAGTTCCTTGAAAAGCGCCAGGGGATACACTCCACCCTGCAGCAGCCCGTTGTTGAAATCCTTCAGTTTCCATCCCCAGAAATAGCGGTCGCCGAGACCTCGCGTGGGTGAATACGGGTCATTATCGTATGAACTCAATAACTGCGGCATGCATGTTTCAGCCAGTTCTTTATAATAAGTCTTCATTTCCGCTGCGTCCTGTGGTCTTTTAGAGCAATACCAGTGCCGCCATTCATTTTAATCCATCTCAATATCCCTTCATATACATGGTACCATCCGTAATCTTCTGAGGCAGTCCTCTGGTGCCAGTTGATAGCAACACAGCCGCCGAATTTCTTTACTTCGCCGAGGACGCTGATACATGCATCCATGGCATCTTCATCGCCAAGCTGCTCATGGTCAAACAGCGTTCCATCCATCAGAACCATCGGGATTTCCAGTATGTTATGTCTTTTTTTGCTATAAAAATCGTATGGATAGAAAGGCGATGCTACCCCAGCCCTGAAGCCGTGCACATCATTGAATCCAAGAGTAGAGTCAATCCTGATGCCGGAATCCTGCTGCACTTTCCAGGTATTCCCAAAAGATAACCTCAGCCAGTGCTGGCGCGTGCTGATAACAGGCATGCCGATTGTTTCAGCCAGCTTCTTGACTTCCCCTGAAAACATATCCGTCGAATTGAAACTGTCAAAGCTCCCGTGCAGACCGACTTCCCACCCCTTTTCTATCAGTTCCCTCAATTTATTCCTGAGCTTCTGATTCCTGCAGACATCATAACTCGGGTCGAACAGCCATTTCCTGATAGGATGGGATTTGCCCGATGAGTGTTCTTTGACATAAATAAAGAATGTTGACCTGAATCCATACGACTCCTCAATCTGCTGGATATATTCAAACTGCCAGTAGCTGCCGCCCGAAAAAACAAAGCGCAGCCCGCGCTTCAATTTCCTGAGACTTTCGTTGACCCTGAGATGCATCAGGTCTGCGAGAGCCTTATAAGTTTGAAAGGCGAGATTCTTCAGAACCAGTTGAGGGGTCTTTTCGATATAATCCACATCGTGAGACAGGCATATTTCGAAGGAATCCCTGTCCCCGAACAGGATTTCATTGTTGGATTTGTCAGCAATGCCGGTAATCAGGTCTTCAAGTATGGCATACAGATAGTTAATGACCGGTATGTTATAGTTGGCTTTGTCCGCGGTTACTTTTTTTGCCAGGGAATGCGTGGGTACATGATTTTTTTCCTCGTAACAATATTCTTCAAAGCAGCAGATGTGAAGAAAGGCATTGTAAAGAATATCAAAGTACATTTTTGCATTGCAGTCGTTAATTTGCATGGCTGCTGCAGTTCCATCTTCAAATTTTATCAGCGCTTTTCCCGATTCCCTGCTGCTTACAGTTCTGCCGTGCACTGGCACCTTAATCCCGTACAGGCGGTCATCGCTCAGAGCATTTGCAGAAACGTAATAAAGCGCGTCTTTATCATACAGGTTGATGCGGGGAATTTCCAGGAGCCTCCTGCCGGAAGCAGCAGTTTTGACCCCGTACGACACCACGACGCCGATGTCGCTTGCGAACTCATTCTCATTTGAGCAGACATTGAATTCGAAGTTGGCGCAGGAAATGGATGTAAAGGTGTCAAGAATGTAGGAAAGCCAGGCATTATCCTGCCCGTCATTCACTAAAACGTCTATTATCATCGTCTATAAATTCCCGGAACCATAGCTCCAGGCAAAGCATCCCCCAGACCTGCCTGCCGAACTTCTTCTCCTGTTCTATCAACCTCTCGACTTTTTCCATCCTGAAAATCCCGCGCTTTTTTGCCTGCTCGCTTAGCAGGATATCCCTGACATAATCCTTGAGATCGCCTTTGAACCATTCCTGGAGAGGCACCGGGAACCCCATCTTATCCTTCCTTTCAAGTATCTCTCGCGGGATAATGTTTTTTACTGATTTCCTGTATATATATCTCAATTCGCCTCCCTTGAACTTCATGGTCGGGGGTATCGAAGCGATCAGCTCGACAATCCTGTGGTCAAGAAGCGGCACACGTGATTCCAGGGATACAGCCATGCTGACCCTGTCTTCGACCTGCAGCAGCGCAGGCAGCAGCGTCTTCATGTCAAAGTACGTCATCTTATTAAAATAGGATAGCGTGTCGGGATTATTGAATATCTTCTTGAAGGATTCAAACGGGGAATAGCTGCCCGTCAGCCGTTTGAAGTCATCTGTATAGATCTCGTCATATCCGCTGCTCCTGTCGACAAGCTTGAAGTATCGGTTGTCCATAGGTTCGAAAAGCCCGTCTGACCAGAAATATTGAAGCAGCTGCCTGTAGTTCTGAAGTACAACAAGGTTCTGGATTATGGATTCCAGTGTCACCACATGCTTTCCCTCATCCTGTGTCTGGAAAATCGTACCTTTTATGCATTGTTCAAGATATGCAACCAGATATCTTGCGTATCCCCCGAACACTTCATCCCCTCCCTGCCCTCCAAGCGCCACCTTGACATTCTCACTCGCCAGTTTTGATACAAGATATTGCGGGAACAGCCCCGGACCAGCCACGGGCTCATCCATATGGTAAATCAGTTGCGAGATATATTTCATGAAATCCGATGGCTCGGGGAATATTTCGAAATACTCTGTATTTGCGAACTTCGAGACCAACTTCGCATATTCGGTCTCATCGTAATCCCTTCCTTCATTGAATCCGCCCGTGAACGTTTTTATCCGGTTGCTCGAAAGCATGGATGCGATACATGTGACTGTGCTCGAATCAAGCCCGCCGCTCAAATACGCACCCAGCGGGACATCGCTTCTTAACTGCAGCCTTATTGCATCCTCTATGAGCATAAGAAGTTTATCCGAGAAATAATCTTCAGTGTGATAGGTATCTATGGAATATTGGATGTCCCAGTACTTGTGGAGCGAAACATCATGCGAAGCTGCATCCAGGATAAGATAGTATCCCGGGAGAAGCTTTTTTATCCCATTGAACAGTGTCTTATCTCCAAGGCAGAACTGGAAAGTCAGATAATCAATTATAGCCTCATGGTCAGGCTCCCGGCGGACTGCAGGATGTTTCAGGATGGCTTTGATCTCAGATGAAAAAATGAAATGGCTGCCGTCTGAAAAGTAATAGAACGGCTTTATCCCCAGCCTGTCCCGGGCTGCGAATATCCGTCTTTTCCTTGTATCCCAGATCGCAAAAGCGAACATGCCGTTCAGTTTATCGAGACATCGCTCACCATATTCTTCATATAGATGAATCAGCACTTCGGTATCGGACTGGGTCCTGAACTTGTGTCCTGGCAGCAGCTCTTTCCGAAGCTCAAGATAGTTGTATATCTCACCGTTGAAAACTATCCATATAGTTTCATCCTCATTGCTCATCGGCTGGTGACCTGTTTGAAGGTCTATGATACTCAGGCGCCTGTGCCCGAGACCCACATTGTCATCAAAATAGTATCCCTCATCATCCGGACCCCTGTGTCTGATAAGTGCAGCCATCGATTCCAGCAGGGTGGAATCCACCGTACTGCCGTCGAAGTTCAATATTCCTGTTATACCGCACATGCTNNGTCGATTCCAGCAGGTTGGATTCTACCTCACTGCCGTCGAAGTTCACTATTCCTGTTATACCGCACATGCTAATTGTTCCTCAAGCTCTGATTCCTTACCGCAATCTGTTTGAGCCAGCCTCTTGCAGTTTTCCCCCACGGGTGGATATATTTTATAATAAGTATTATATAACCAAGAGTCGTAATGCTCGATACCATTTTGCTCTTGCTCTTCTTCAGGTCGTATCTGAGCTCGAAAGGGACTTCCACGAATTTTGCCCCCATCATCTTGAATTTGATCAGCTTCTCAAGCGTGCATGTGAACCCAAGCCCCTTAAGGTCTATGAAGGCATTCCCGAATATCGCAAGAGCATCCTTGACAAGTTCAGCCCTGTATGCCCTGTAACCGCAGGAATACTCCCATACCCCTCGAATCGGGAAAAAGAACTTCATGACAAGGTTTGCGATTCTGCTGATCACGGTCCTGTACGCATCCAGTCCGTGAGTCCTGCTGCCTCTCTGGAATCTTGAAGTTATTACGACATCGTAACCTTCATTTATTTTCTTGACCATGGACGGGATATACCTGGGGTCATGGGTATCGTCGCAATCCATCCTGATTATGATGTCCCCCGGAGAGGAAAGCTCTGCCGCTCGCTCGAACCCGTCCCTCACAGTCTCCCAGAGCCCCCTGTTAATGCTGTGATTGATTACATCAAGAGGCATGCCTCTTGAATGATTGAGAGCCTGACCAAGACTGTTATCGCGGCTTCCATCGTTTACAAAAATTATCTTATATTCATAATTGTTTTCACTCATCACAGCCTGTATCTTTCTGAAAAGACTGTCAATGGATATCTCTTCGTTATATGCTGGCAATATGATGTATATCATGTCGCGCTCCTGAACTTATGAGCAAAGAACTCTTGAATACGCTGGTTATAGAGAACTTCGGGAGATTATTGCATTTTTTAAACATTTATTATTCCTCTATGAAATTCGATATAATTTAAAATCCTTTCGCTTGTCTTATTTCTAAAGATCTTTTGCCTTTCGCAATTGCACTAAAAGTCCTCCAGGATGGTTCCATTTTGCCTCATCATCTCCTCCCTATCACCCTCGCAGGCACCCCGTCCACGACAGCCGCCTCAATATCCTTTGTTACGACTGCGCCAGCGCCGACGATTGCATTTTCGCCTATCGTGACTCCTGCAAGGACTATCGCGCCTACCCCGATATATGCATTATCTCCTGTCATACGCTTGTTCATGCTTGCTTTTTCGATTAATATAGTTTTCAACGGCTTCAAGGAACTCGTAAAAATCTCCTGATTCTGTATGCAGATAGTTATACGCTCTTGAATCATCCACCCTTCCATACTGATGAATAAGCAAATTTCGAAAGCCTATAAGCTCCTCAATTTTGGAGGCAAGGGATTCCGGCATTACAGCATGCTCTGCAAGCTCCCTTACAGCGTCTTTACTGTCTGAAGGTATCCCGAATCCCTCATAAGATACAATCAGGTTGCAGATATCCAGAAGATTCTCGCATGCCAGCTGGAACGCCCTTTCACATGCCCTTTTTCGCAATCCGCTTCTTACATAATCCTCCTCGCTTTCAGGAAGGTACTCCTCAAGCTCTCTGAGATACTTTTCAAGATCATCCATTTTTTCGATTAGTCTATCCATATCCAGATTAATCAGCCCAGTCTTGCCCTGATGCGTCGCATAACGCTTCTATGATAATCGCTTTTTAGCCTTTTATACTTTACATACTCAAATTCAGTTTCCTTTGCGAGGGTTAATACGTAGTAAAGATCTTCAGTGCATAGAACTTTTCCCTCAAGAAAAACCCTTTTGCGGATATACACAGGTAGTTCGTTGAGCAAGGAAATATCCACGTTCTCAGGCACAGAATTGTTGAGAGCTATTCTCTCCTTTAAGCTTATGCCAATACCGGGTTTTGGTATTATGCACAAGTCAATATCGCTTCCTGCCCTTTCAGTTCCTTTAGCCCTCGAACCAAAAAAAATGACCGAGTGAATGAAATTGATTTTCTTTAGTCCTGAAACGATTTTTCCGATTTCACCCGTATCTTTTCCGGTTGTAAATGACTTTTCCATGATTTTTCCATATCTCTGAGCGTTCTATCAACATGTGCACTTTATTTGATGCACTGGTATTAATCTGTTATCTCATCTCCTCCCTATCACCCTCGCAGGCACCCCGCCCACGATAGCATCCGCCTCGACATCTCCTGTAACAACCGCGCCCGCGCCCACGATTGCATTCTCGCCTATGGTGACTCCTGCAAGGACTATCGCACCTGCCCCGATATATGCGTTATCCCCGACCTCGACTGCCTTTTCAACGGGATTCTTCATGCTCCTTGAGCTGTCGTGCGTGAATATCATGGCTTTGGGCGCTATCTGGACATATTCCCCGAGCGTTATGCTTCTTGTTATATCAAGTACGCAATCAACGCCTATCCAGGAATATTTTTTCATGGTCAGTTGCCCTTTTCTTTTTTTATCATTATAAATTATCCTGACACCCCTGCTGATATAGGCTGTTCCATGGATATCATAGCTATGAACCGCCCTTTCAACAAAGGCTCTTCCCGCAGGCAATATCTCAAAAACCGGTTCCAGCATCTCCATCCTCACTGTCAATTTCCATATCGTTCCTCTCGAACAGTGTAACCCCCCTCTTGATCGCTTCCATCACAATTGGATTATCCGTTTCCTTCATAGCAAAAGGGAAAACTTCTACCGGAAAATCGAGCTGTAACTTCGGGAGCCACTCGCCAATCCTTTCAGCAAAAGGCTTATCATCTTTTTTTAGCAGGATCAGGATGTCGGCATCACTTCCCGGGACAGCTCTTTTTTCTACCAGAGACCCGAACAAAACTATCTTCATAACATTCTTGTTCTCGCTCCAATCTCTTTTGCGATTCTGCTTATTTCTCTGATAAGTTCCTCTTGCCTAAGCCAGAAGACCCTTACAGAATTCAACGATTCTTCTACTACAAACGATTGCATTTTCCGAGTCGCTCCGCGTTATTCATATGGGCTGCCTGATTCAAAGCCATTTGGGTATCTTGCAGGAATATAATTCTTGTCCAGCAGCCTCGCACAGTTTAGCAACATCTCGTCCACATGCACTTTATTTCCAAGCACTTTCATTAAATCGGTTATCGAATGCCCCCAGGCAACCGCATTCAGCCTCTGCAGAACTGATTTGACTGCCTTTTCCGAAGCCTGCTGGGCTGCAAAACATGACCATTCAAAGAGCTCATCATCCATCATCTTTTCCGCAGCTTCTAAATCCTTTATAGCTTGATTCATCCAGTCTTTGCTTCTTTCAGGCATTATATCACATGCACTATATTAGATTTTTTAATGTTGGCTTATATACATCATCGCTTTCAATGAATATCCTGTGCCATAGCTCAAAGTACACAAGAGCCAGAGGCTGGTTATAATTCGGATTATTCTTACTTAAAACCTTCCTGACATAATCGTAATTGAAATATCCCTGCTCTTCCACCCGCTCCTTTGACAGTAAATGCTCAGTAAGCTCTTTCAGGTCCTTCTCGAACCAGTCAACGATGGGGACTGTGAACGGGTGCTTTTTACGTCTTAGTATTTCGCCGGGAAGTATCCCTGTCATCATCTTCTTAAGCACGTATTTCTCATCAGACCCGCGAAGCTTGATGCCAGCCGGCATTGCTGCCGCACATTCCACAAGCCTGTGGTCAAGGAATGGCGCCCTTGCCTCTATCGCATGCGCCATCGTCATCTTGTCCACGTTCATGAGGTAATTCTCTGGCAGGTTGACTTTTATCTCAAACGACTGCATATTGTCCAGCAAGTCATCGCCTGCGAAGAACGGCATGAGCGGGTCTTCCCCGCCCTCCGGAGATGCGGTAACAAGCCTTTGCTTTTCAGGTTCCGTGAACCTTGCTATCAGAGTCCTGTACATCTCCCTCTGGTCGCCCAGTGCCTTTCCCATATTAGATATGAAATCAAGATACCGCCTGGCTTTCCTTGAAGGGATGATGCCAGCAAGCGCACCGGCGGCAGCAGGAACGAGCCCATTCTTTATAAAACCTGGGAACACTTTCTGGTACGAATGCATCATGGGAAGCAGCCTGTGCTGGGCATATCCCAGGAACAGCTCATCAGAGCCCTCTCCCACGAGCACCACGGTCACGTATTTCTTCGCCTTCTCTGCTATCAGGTATTCGGGAAAGGCTGATGCGTCAAGCACGGGCTCATCGAAGTGCCATATGACTTCAGGCAGAAGCCCGATATCCTTTGAGCCCAGGACAACTTCATAATGCTCTGTCCCGAAGTGCTCAGCCACAAGCCTCGCATATTGCGTCTCGTCATAAGAGCCGCCCTCCTCAAAGCTTGCGGTTATTGTCTTGACCGGTTCGTCCTTGAGCCCGCTCATGACCGCAACCACGGAGCTTGAGTCGAGCCCGCCTGAGAGGAACGCACCAAGAGGCACCTCGCTCATGAGCCTGCACCGCACAGCCTCTGTAAAAAGCTGTCGTACCTGCTCCACATAATGCTCTTCAGGCTGGGGCTGTGCTGGAGCCGCCTCCATATTTAAGTCCCAGTACTTCTGTATTTTTGATTTTCCATGTACGTATGTCAGCGTACAGCCTGCAGGAAGCTTGCTAATGCCGGAGAACATGGTCCTTGGCGCAGGCACATACCCGAATGTGAGATACTGGCGCAGCGCCGTAACATCGACTTCCCTTTTGACATCGCCGTACTGGAGAATGGACTTGATCTCAGACGCGAAAAGCAATTTGCCGCCGCGAATCGTGTAATAGAGCGGCTTTTTCCCGAGGCGGTCCCTTGCCATGAACAGCGTTTTCTGCCTGCTGTCCCAGATGGCGAAAGCGAACATGCCTATCAGGTGCCGTGGACAGTCCTCCCCGAACTCCTCGTATGCATGGACAATGACCTCGGTGTCCGAAGCAGTACGGAACCTGTGCCCTTGTTTCTCCAGCACGTCTTTCAGACTCATGAAATTGTAGATTTCGCCATTGAACACTATCCATATAGAGCCGTCCTCGTTCTGCATCGGCTGCCTGCCGCTTTTCAGGTCAATGATGCTCAATCTTCTATGCCCGAGCCCGATTCCGGAATCAATGAAATATCCTGAGTCATCGGGACCCCTGTGCCGGATCGCATGGCACATCTTTTCAAGCAGCGTTTTGTCGCTGATGCCCACCGTCCCGCAGATTCCGCACATTTTTCACTCGAAAAAGTCGTTTATGGTATCGATGACCTCACTTACCTGATCATCGCTTAGAAGTGGGTATATCGGGAGCGACAGGATCTCGTCGCATATTTTTTCGGTCACGGGAAGTCGTGAATCTTCGAAGATTGGCTGCCTGTGCACGGGAACCGGATAGTGTATGCCGGTCTCTATGTCGTTCCTGTGAAGGTGCTCCTTCAGCTCATCCCGTTTGCCGGTCCTGATGACATACAGATGGTACACATGCTTCCTGCGGTCTCCCGCCTGCGGCTTTATGACTTTGTCTGTAAGCGATTCATTATACATTTCCGCTATATTTCTCCTTTTCTGCGACCACTGCTCAATATATTTAAGCTGGCAGCGCCCGAGCGCGGCGGATAGCTCGGACATCCTGAAATTATAACCAAGAATCGTGCTTATGTATTTTCCTTCCTTTGTACCGTAATCCCTGCCGTGGTCGCGCAGCATCTTCATGGTGTTGCAAAGCTTCTTATCCGAAGTTACAGCCATTCCGCCATCGCCAGCCACGGTCATATTCTTTGAAGGGAAGAATGAAAAACATCCCGCTTCTCCAAAAGAACCGGCTTTTTTACCATCATACTCTGCGCCATGCGCCTGGCAGCAGTCTTCGACAAGCGCAAAACCGAATTTCTCTTTAAGCTGCAAAAGTTTTGCCATGTCGCACATCTCACCATAAAGATGAACGCAGATGACTGCTTTTGTCCTGGACGTTATTTTGCTTTTCACATCGTTTACGTCCATTAAATAGTCATCGCCGATGTCGACAAAAACAGGCTTCGCCCCTACCATAAGTATGGGTGTTGCGGAGGCTACAAAAGTGTGGGAAGGTACTATGACTTCGTCGCCTTTTCCTATATACAATGCTTTTAATGCCATGAAAATGGCCGATGTCCCGCTGTTGGCTGAAACCCCGTATCCTGCACCGCAGTACCGTGAAAACTTCGCCTCAAACGCCGCCACATTGGGACCTTTGATAAATCTTCCGCTATCCAGTATCTCCAGAACCTTCTCTTTCATTTCCTGTGTAATTGTCGGCACCGACAATTGTATCATAATTTNNTTTTCCATTGTTCACGGGAGTCTTATTTTGCTCGATGCAGTGAATGAAATGTTTAAGCTCTTCTTTCAAGGGTTCATTTTTCACAACATCAACTGGTATGCTGCCCGAATTCCTAATCACTTTTTGTGATATTTCAATTAAATATTTTGTCATTGTCTGCTCCAGCAGGTCTGAATATATTTTTTCCTTAGAACCTATAACCCATATATCCCTTTTCTTC
>DUGO01000043.1 GCA_013331375.1 Candidatus Methanoperedentaceae archaeon
GCCGTCCATTATGAACAGGGCTGAATACTTTTTCGCAAGCCTGCCTATCTCTTCAGCAGGGTTCTTAATCCCGATAGAGGTCTCATTATGGACGAGCGATACAGCCCTGGCACCCTCTGCCAGCGCCTTTTCAACTGCGTCGAGCTCTATCGATGTGCCCCATTCGGATTTTACTGGCACGACCTTTCCGTACCTCTCGCCTATCTTCCTGAACCTCTCACCGAACTTGCCGTTCTCCACCGCAACCAGCGTGTCCTTTTCTCCGATAAGGTTACCCACTGCGGCTTCCATGGCACAGCTGCCTGAACCGCTGATGATCAATATCTCGTTCTTAGTTGCAAAGGTCTCGGCAAGGGCTGACCTGCACTCTGCTAACATATCCGCGAACTCCTTTCCCCGGTGCCCGATTATGGGCTTTGACATTGCCCGCAGGATGCGAGGCGCTACTGGCACAGGACCCGGTATCATCNNTGCACAACTGCCTGAACCGCTCAGGATAAAAATGTCATTTTTTGTCCCAAAAAGCTCAGCCAGTATTTGCCTGGACTCAGCATAAATTGCACCGAATTCCTTGCTGCGGTGATTTATCATTGGTTTTGACATTGCGCGGAGTATCCCTGGAGCCACAGGCACAGGACCCGGTATCATCAAAAGTGTGTTCTCAAGGTTCATAGTAATCTTCCTGTTCTCAAGTCCTACATGTACGAACTTGCATTAAAGATTATCTTTAAAGCAACCACTAATAGGTTAGATAAGCCCGGATACGGTATCGCTTATGAACATGAAGAGATCATTAATCAGCGGCATTGCGCTGTCAAGCCACAGCGGGACCGATATCCCCGCGATTACCACTACCAGAGCCAGCAGGAAAATCAGGAGTTCCCTTGCGCGCATGAATAATTATTTCATTCATTAAGTATTTAAATATTTCACAGGGCAACATTAATCTACCAGGGATGCGAAATTCATCCCATGAGACTCCTGACCGTCGCGAAATGGGAGCTGACGCGAAGGCAGCTCGGGCTCGGAAAGCGGCTGGCAGGGGTATCTGTATTGCTTTTTATCATAACCCTGCTATCCGCCTACACGGTCGCACAGATTGGCTTCCATTTGAACGACGGCATCTATTCTGTGGCGGTTAATGATAAGGGCATTGCAGCGATAGTCTCGGGCGACCCGAAGTTCAATGTGTATCTGGGAGACACTGCAGGGGCAAGACAGGCGTTCGATGCAGGAAAGGCAGACCTCCTGGTTATCGACGGGGTTGTAAGCTACAGGAAAAGCCAGCGCTCGATAGCTGCTCTGGACGCGCTTGACAGGGCTATCGTGAGGTACGACGAAGAGCGGTTTTTGGCATTGGGTGATTTGAACTCCACGTACCCGGTTCGGATAATTATCCATAACGTCAACCGTGAATCCAGCTTCCAGCTCCCGCAAAGAGCGGGAGATGCGGCGCCAACGGCAGTTGCAGCTTCAACGCCACCGCCTGCCCTTCCGCGTGAACAGCCTGCGGAGACTGCACAGGATGAGCTTGTACGGCAATCCTCAGGAGCCAGGAACCCGCTTGCCCTGCAGACGTTCACCACGCCATCCCATCTTGCCCCGCCGCTGCCGTTCCGGTCAGTGGTACTCACGTTCTTCTTCATTTTCCCCATGTACTTTGTAGCGCAGTTCTACTCCGCAAGCATCATGGAAGAGCGCATAAAGAAGAGAGGAGAGCTGCTGCTGGCATCGCCAGTCCGCCCGGCAGACATCGTGCTCGGCAAAATGCTGCCATACCTCCTGCTCATCATGCTGCTGGCGCTTGGCATATTGGTGTGGATAGGCGGTACTGCCTCTGTACTGTGGCTGCTGCTGCCAGTGGCGCTTGCGTTCCTGTCAACTTCCCTGCTGGCTTCCGTACTGGCGCGAAGCTTCAAGGAGCTAACGTTCGTGCTGGTCTTCATCAGCATCTGCCTGTCTTCGTATCTCTTCATCCCGGCGATGTTCATAAACATCCATGCCGTGAGTTCGGTCTCGCCGATGGCGCTTGCGGTAAAGATGCTTGAGGGCGAGAGCATAACCACAGGCGAGTATCTCTTCTCTACCGTTCCGCTCTACTTTGTTTCCGCTCTCGTCATCGTATTCGGGATATTCACCTTTAACGCAGAAACGCTGTTCTCACAGAAACCCGTGGGACAGAAGCTCGCGGACGGGCTCTCGGTGTTCATGGGGCGCGTTCCGTATCCCCTGTTCTTTCTCGGCATCCTGGCTATCCCGCTGGCATACACAGCCCAGCTCATGCTCGTCACGCTGCTGTTTAACTTCCCGATGCGATTTGCAATACCTGCGTTTATACTGCTTGCGGCTTTCATCGAGGAATTCCTGAAGTCGGTGGGGATTTATACCCTCGTTTCAAGAGGACGAAAGACCGGTGCCATCATGCCCGGAGTCATGTCAGGCGCCGGTTTTTTCGCCGGCGAAAAGATGATACTGCTGCTGCTGCTTGCGCCGATAGCAGAATCTGCATACGGCTCCGTGATGGGTGTGGGGTGGCTTGTGTACCCCCTGCTCTTTTCACTTGCCCTGCACGTAACCTCAGCCTGCGTTACATCAATCGGGCTGAAATACCTCGGCACGAGACACTATCTGCTCGTACTTTCTGCGGCGTCGATGGTGCACGGCGCATATAATTATCTGAACCTGGTCCGGAGTGGTGTGCTTGCATAAGGCGCTCGTAGTCGCAAGAAAGGAATGGGGGTCGCTTCTCAGGGAGCGCACGCTCATACTTGCAATCATAATACAATTGTTCATGGCTTCATTCTCTTCCTTCGTAGTGGTGGGGCTCACGACTTTTTACGAGCCCGAAGCGGTGGGGTTCCACACTGAAAGGGTGGGCGCCGGGGTGGTCGGGAACACATCGTTCTTCGATAATTACACAAGGCACTACGGCAGCCTTGAAAAAGCGTACGGTGATTTTTATTCCGGCAGGATACATGCGATACTCACAGTACCGGACACGCTCCCGTCAGGTCCGGAAGTGATATACATAGATATGTATCTCCCGAAATCAGATGTGCGCGGCACGATGGCAGCCATGAAACTGAAGGAGCCGCTTTCGGATTTCGAATCTCATGCCAGGGCAGGCAGGGGGCTTGTACCCACGACCATCTATGTGGAGGGGGAGCCTCCCGCGAAAATCTCGCTATTCTTTGAGTTCCTGTACGGGGTGGTCATACCCCTGCTTGTGATAACCCCTGTCATGATATCAGGCGGGCTGATAATCGATACGATCTCCGAGGAATATGAGCGCAAGACGGTTGACCTGCTCCTTGTCTCGCCCCTGTCGATGTCGGATATCGCGAACGGGAAGATTATCGCTGCCACCCTTATCGCACCTGCGCAGGTCGGCATCTGGCTTGCACTTGTCAGCATGAACGGGGTGCAGGTGTACAGCATACCTTACCTGCTATGGCTGTCGCTCATTCTTACACTGCTTATCGTCATACTCGGCGCATGCGTTGCCATGCATTACAGGGAGCGGGCGTCATCACAGTACGTGTTTTCCCAGATGCTTGTGGTGCTGTTCCTCCTGGGCGCTGCAGTGCCTGACGCTCCCCTCAATCTCATAGTGACGATGGCGTCGGGAGCCGGGTTCGAACCCGTGTACACGCTTATTCCCCTGGTACCTGCTGTCTGCCTGTACGTATTCCTTGGCAGGCGGTATATGCAATAAGAAAAATAACCAGTTCCGTAAAATACGGCACGCACCGGGCGCATTGCATGGTAAAACGCATCTTTATATACGATAACGCAATATGGGGACATACTCTTTGGACTGAGATGATATCATGACAATCGTACCGGATGAGAACATAAATATACACCTGCGGGAAATCTTGCATAGATACAGGGTATCATATGAAGAGCTGTCAAAGGAGACCGGCATCTCAGCGTCCAGGATACGCGCCATCTATAACGGCAGGAAAGAGCCAAAAAAGAAAGAGATAGAGGCTATCCGTGCGTTCGCGCTGTCCAAGTCTTTTACGCATGGGTCGGAGTCATGGGAATAGAAG
>DUGO01000193.1 GCA_013331375.1 Candidatus Methanoperedentaceae archaeon
GGTCTCGCCAAGCAGACCGATAGCCGGGAGGTAATGGTGGCGGATATTCCCGGGCAGTTGTTTCTACACCCCCGTTATATGTTACAAAACATTTTTTGTTGAAATCGGCTCAATCCACCACAACACGCATCATTATCGTGAACGTCAGGATTATCGTGCCTACCATCCCATGGAGGACATCCTGCAGCGCATGGAACACGAGGTAGAGCCTCGTCTGCTGCAGTTCGAGAAGCCCGGTCCAGAGCAGGACGTCGATGCTCAGGAACAGCACTGAAATGGATAGCAGCGAGAGGAACGTCATGAGCACCCCGCTCATCAGCCGTTCTCCTCCTGTCCTGTTCTTGTATGCCTCTTTGACTATGGAAACCACAAGATATACAGAAGGAATGAGAAGCCCTGCAAGTATCGCCATCTCGAAATACATGCTCCAGTACNNAGTACACAGACATTATTGCGAGTACGAGCGCTGATAGCGGAATGGCAGACAGGAGCCCGACGACGACTCTGGTCGATATCGGCTTCCCCTCGGACTGGAACTGCATGGTGTATTCTCGTGTTGCGATAAAAAAGAAGAACATGGCGACAGGTCCGGAGACGGTGTGGACATAATGTATGAACTCATGGGTCATCTGACCCCCAAGAAGAGCCTCAAAGTGCCGAAATGACGGATACAGGATGCCGATTATCTCGAAGAGGTGGTCCGCCGCCTCACCGAGCCCCACAAGCCCGACTGCGATCATGCCTGCAGACAGCGGTTTCCACAGCAGTTCGGATTCCCTGAATTTAAGGAACAGTGTTAGCGCACAGATGCAGCCTACCAGGAAAAGGAACATCCCGCTGAGGATGAATAGAAGCCATCCTGCATAAAAATGAACCGACATCTCTATGGTGGCATGGTGTTCATATTCTGGATTCTTCATGACATTGATTTGCATCCAGACGCCCAGTAGCGCTCCTGCAGCAGCTAAAAATAACAGTATGTATATCAGTGTCTTTTTCATAGGGTCATTCCATCGCCACGGTAATTTTACTTATTTTTCGTGATAAACCTTTCGGTCGGTTTCACACTAAGTGCTATCTCTGTGTATTCTATTGTCCTGCGGGCTCCTTCGACATGCCGAAATGCCTGTTCAGAGCCGCTATTGCCTGTTCTTTCCTGCCCTCCCTGAACTGCATCTGCAGCGAGTAAGGGAGCTTCAGCAGAGAGGTGAGCTCATACGGTTCTGGTGAATTTGCGAGGTATACGGCTATCAGCATCGCCTCAAACCAGTTTATTAGAGGGTCTGTGCCGCTTATCAGCACAATTATGTCTTTGTCATGCCCTGTTGACTTTACGAACACCGGCCAGTTCAGTATCTTGTTCTTGTTGTTCAGGTCCTGGAGCAGCGAGTTCAGGTCTGCGGCAGCAAGTCGCGGGAAAAAGAACTGGGCGGACTCGTCAAAAGGCGGGAGGACATCCGCGCGCTCGGTCAGGAGCCATTTGAAGAAGGACAGCGGTATCTTCACACCGTATATCATGTCAATGTACTCCCCACCCGATTCATCAGTTTCAAGCAGTGCCTTCTCGGCATTATCGATGCTGCCGAAAGTGCTCATGGCAAAACCCAGGAAGTCGATTATCTCCCTCATGGCTGCGGACACATTACCGTCATGTTTCTGGATGATGGGCTCCAGTATCTTCATGTGCCTGCTTGAGAGCGTGATGTTTTTCCTTAAGATCTTTTTCATCCTGCAGGTATCTCTATACATCAAACATATAAAATGTTAGTGTGTGATTGGATGAGATAACAAAAAAATAACATATAGGCATCTATGTTAAAAATTGCAGTCTCAAAGCATTTAAACTCAATTAACGTAATATATAGCTATTATTTTCAGAAAAAAAGTGTAATATTTGTTTTTCATCGTCTTTAAAACTCTTAAAAGTGTGTAATTTGAAGTTAGTTTAATGTGAAAGATTTATATACCTTATAATTCCTAATCGTAGATTAATCGTTATAATTTATCGCTATCCAAGGAGAAAAATGGCAATGCTATCACGAAGGGATTTCCTCAAGGCTGCGGTTGCTGCAGGCACGGCAGTTTCAATCGGAAGCGGGTTTTTGCAGACGGCATCGGCGCAGGAAAGAACAATCAGGAAGCGTAGAGTGGTGAAAGATATTCCAAGCGTATGTCTCCAGTGCCCGGCTGGCTGCGGGATAATGGTAAAGGTCATGGATGGCAAAGCCGTGAAAATCGACGGCAACCCGGCACATCCGATAAACGAGGGTGTACTGTGCCCGAAAGGTCAGGCGGGTATTCAGGTCTTGTACGACCCTGACAGGATAAAGGGCCCGATGATGCAGGTCGGGCGGGGCTCGGGGAACTGGAAACAGCTTACATGGGATGAGGCTATCGGTATTGTTACCTCAAAGCTACAGGAGCTGCGGTCTGCAGGTGAGCCCGAGAAATTTGTATTCATGAGCGGAAGGGCAAGCGGCTCGATGAAAGAATTCATAGACCGCTTTATGTCAGCATTCGGTTCGCCCAATCATGTAACTCACAGGAGCCTGTCCTCGGATGTAACGCCGATAACGATGCACCTGATGCATGGCGTCAGGGAGTATCCCGCATTCGACTGGGATAACGTCAACTATATCCTCAACTTCGGTGCATCCTTCCTTGAGGCGTGGAGACCCACAGCCAGGCACCTGCGCGCATACGGTCACCTTAGGAGGGGGCGCAGTACCCGCGTGAAAATGGTGCACGTTGATACCAGGCTTTCAGTGTCAGCCTCAAAGGCAGACGAATGGGTCCCGATAAAACCGGGTACGGACGGTGCCCTGGCGCTCGGCATCGCTCATGTCATCCTGAGGGACTTCCTCTATGATACCAAGTTCGTAGCAGACCACACGACAGGCTTTGAAGAGTTCAGGGAAATGGTGCTCGACGAATACCCTCCAAAAGTTGTCTCAGGCATCACTGGCGTGGGTGAGGAGGTCATCGAGACTATTGCAGAGGAGTTTGCAGCCGCAAGACCGGCTGTAGCCATAGCCGAACGCGGCGCCGGTATGCACACAAACGGCATCTACACCAGGATGGCGATCCATGCGCTGAATGCGCTCGTCGGCAGCATTGATTCGAAGGGGGGCATACTCACCCAGAGGCACCCTCCGGTCTCGCAGTGGCCCGAAGTTGTTCAGGACGACATTTCAAGGAAAGGTACAGCCACACCGCGGCTTGACGGTGCAGGCAGCCGGAAATACCCGCTTGCAGAGAGCAATTATCAGGGCATACCTGACGTGATGGGTGAAGGTAAGGTGAAGGTGCTGTTCCTGTATTACACCAATCCGTTTTTCTCCTCCCCTGACCCTGACAGATTCCTGAGGTCGCTGGATTCCGTACCATTCATTGTGAGCTTCTCCCCATTCCCGGGCGAGAGCGTGGAACATGCTGATATCGTCCTGCCCGACCACACGTACCTTGAGAGGTACCAGGACGATTTCGCGGCACCCAGCCTGGGCTTCGCTTCAGTCGGGCTCAGGCAGCCAGTTGTCACGCCCCTGTACGATACCTTGAACACCGGGGATGTGCTAATCCGGCTCGCAAAAGGGCTCGGGGGCAGCATCGCGGATTCTATCCCTTGGGCAAGCTATGAGGATGTGGTGAAGTTCAGGCTGAACGGGCTTTACGAGTCAGAAAAAGACAGGCTTGAGTACGTGGACTTCGAAGATTTCTGGAATACCCTCAAGCGCACAGGGGTCTGGTCAGGTCCTGCATACACGTATGGCGAGTGGAAGAGTGTCTTCAAAACGCCTTCAGGTAAATTTGAGTTCGTGTCCGCTATCCTGAGGGATGAGTTCGAGGCAATAATACGGAAAAGCCAGGGTAGCGCAGCGACTGCGGATGTGTCACTGCTCGATCTCCTGAAGGACCTGAAAATAGAAGCCCGCGGCGATAAGGTGTACATGCCTCATTACGAACTGCCGCGGTTCGCAGGCGATGAGAGCGAATACCCGCTGCTGCTGAATACGTACAAGCTGACGACCCATGCCGAGGGCAGGGGCAGCAGCATTCCATGGTTGCAGGAGAGCCTTGGGGTGCACACGCGCGTGAAGTGGGACACGTGGGTGGAAATCAACCCTGAGACAGCCCGTGAGTCAGGCATCAAAGACGGCGACCTTGTGTCAGTCCAGTCCCAGGTGGGTGAGATAACAACGCGCGCAAAGCTCTTTGAGGGCGCCATGCCGGGTGTCGTCAATATACCTTTCGAGCACGGGCATACATCCGGCGGCAAGTGGGCAGCCGGGCGAGGTGCGAACCCCAATCTTGTCATAGCTAACGAGTATTCATATCTGGGCGGTCTTTCGGCACCGTTTTCGACCAGGGTCAGGGTGGAAAAAGTCAAAAGGTGATGCAAAATGGTGAAATTCGGAATGGTAATAGATCTTGACAAGTGCACCGCCTGCCAGGCGTGTACCGTGGCGTGCAAAGCTGAGAACAACGTTTCGTTCCAGAAGCCGGAGGAGTCCGTGACCCGCGGGATGTTCTGGAACGATGTGCTCACTTCGACAGAAGGGGAATATCCCTCAGCAAAGATGAAATTCCTCCCGAGACCCTGCATGCACTGTGAGCGACCGCCGTGCGTGCAGGTATGCCCTGTGGGCGCCTCGTTCAAGAACCAGGATGGTGTGGTGCTGGTAAATTACGAGCGATGCATAGGGTGCAGGTACTGCCTGATAGCATGCCCGTACAATCTCAGGTACTTCAACTGGAGAGTGCCGGAGTTCCCCGATTCAATGAAATCGTACGTGAATCCGCTTGTCCCTGTTAGACCGAGGGGTGTGGCTGAGAAATGCACGTTCTGCATCCAGCGCATCACGGCAGGTAAAAGCACTGCAAGGAAAGAGAAAAGGGAGCTGCGGGACGGTGACATCGTGCCAGCATGCGTCCAGACCTGCACGGGAAAGGCGCGAACCTTCGGAGACCTCGATAACCCGGACAGCAAAGTCTCAAAGCTAATCAAGAGCAACCGCGCCTTCGTGCTGCTCGAAGAAAAGGGGACACATCCTCAGGTGTATTATCTCACGGAGGGATGAACCATTAACGAAGTAATGAATGAATTAAAAGGCAGGAACAATCATGCAGTGCCTGCAGGCATGCGCATCGGCATCAAATTCGTGGTATGGACCGGTATCCTTGTCGCAGTGATTGCCTTCGGTCTCAGCAATTACCTGAGCCAGTTCGAGGAGGGGCTCGGCGTCACCGGCATGGATTATCCCGTGTACTGGGGCATATATATCGTGAATACCATATTCAACGTCGGGCTGAGCGCGGGAGGCATCATCGTTGCCTGTATGGTCTATGCCATAGGCATAAAAAAATACAAGCCCGTAGGCAGGATAGCCGAGATACTCGCCATCACCACGCTTTTCCAGGCTGTCATGTTCCTGATGCTCGACCTTGGCAGACCTGACAGGTTCTATTTTATCCTGCAGTATGCAAGGATTGAATCCCCGCTGGTATGGGATGTCACTATAATATCAATATACATGATAATAGGGCTTTCAATCATGTATTTCTCCACAAGGAAGGATGCGGTAAGGCTTATGGACGTATTCCCGAGGAGGCGCCNNGTGCTGGCACTGGGATACGTGGACGTTTCGCAAAAATCGCTGGACCGTGATGAGAAAATACTGAAGATACTTGCGGTGGCAGCCATACCCGCAGCAGTTGGTCTTCACTCCATCACCGCATGGATATTCGGCGTTGTGAAGGCGCATCCCGACTTCCACTCTCCGCTCATAGCACCGTTCTTCGTTACCTCAGCCATCGTCTCGGGTCTTGCGCTTGTCATCCTTGTCTCTGTGCTGAGCAGGCATTTCCTGGGGCTCGACATAGAGGATAAGGTAGTAACAGACCTCGGGAAGGTGCTTGCGATGCTGATACCCGTGGAAGGGTACCTTGTACTGTCCGAGGTCGTTACTGTCGTGTACGGTGATGAGCCGTCGCACACTGTGGTTTTCAACGACCTGGTGAGCGGGAACTTCATGATAGAGTTCTGGGGTCTTGTGACCCTGCTGACAGTGGCATTCTTTATCCTTGCAATCCCAAGGACGAGGACTGTAAAGGGCGTGGCTATCGCTGCGCTTCTCGTCATAATCGGGGTGATAGGGAAAAGGATAATCATAGTGCTGCCGCCGCTTTTGCATCCGCTGCTTACGTACTATCCCGAGGGCACGTACATGCCAACGCAGACCGAGTTATCCATAACTGTGGGAGTGTATGCTGTAGGGATGCTGATATATACGGTCATTTCAAAGGTCATCCCGCTGGTGGAGATGGATGAAGAGCATACGGGAACAGCTCATTAGGCTCTCAGGTGCGAGAAGCGGCTGCTACAGCCTGCTTGCAAGCTGGCTCAACCCCCCGCCGCACATTGGCGTACAGCCGAACCCGCTGGAGGCGTTCCGGGAGGCATGCGGGCTGCCGGAGCCACTTGCGCGGGAGCTTGCAGCGGACTTTGGCGAGCTCTGCGCCTGCGGAGGCGAGCAAGACGAATTCGAGTACAACCGGCTTTTCGCAGGACCGGGGCACATCCCTGTGCCTCCGTACGAATCGCTGTATACAGAGGGCGTTCTTATGGGTACGGGGTCGATGGAAGTGCGGGATGAGTACCTGGAAGAGGGGCTTGCGGTAACGGGGCGCAGCGACCTCCCGGACCATGCATCATTTGAGCTTGAGTTCATGGCATACCTGTGTGCCGGGGAACACAGCCACTGGGAGTCCGCAAATACGGGACAGGCTCTGCGCTACCTGCAGAAAGAGCGTGTGTTTGCAAAGCATCTCTCATGGATGCCTGCACTGGGCAGCCGGATACTCTCCGAGACCGCAAGCAGGAGGTACTCATCGCTGGCAAGGGCGCTGATTGCGTTCATACGTCTCGATTCCATGCTGGTATGTGCCGTGCTCGGAACGCTTGAGGAGGTGGCATGGGCGCGTCCGGCATTGACAGCCTGAAAGTGACCGCTGCTATCGAGAACGGCAGGCTCATCTTCAGGTACGGTTCCGTCCCCCCATGCACGGGCAAAATCCGGGGAATCGCATGCGTGCGCCTGTCTGGCGATTGCACTTTCTGCGGGCTGTGCGTTGAGCGCTGTCCCGCAGGTGCGCTGCGCATCCGAAGCGGGAACGGCACACTGGCGCTTGTGTTCTTGCAGGAGAATTGCACATCGTGCGGCATGTGCATCTCCGCATGCCCCGAAGCAGCACTGCGTCTTGCTGAAGGGCACTCTGGTGCGGAGTGTGAAATAGCGATATGCGCACTTGAGCCCTGTCCGGTCTGTGGCATCGGGTTCCTTCCCCAGCCGATGTACAGGAAAATATCAGAAAAGCTGGGAGGGGATGTCGATTATGTGAAATTGTGCATTTCTTGCCGAATCAGTGAGAATAAAACAAACTAATTTTCTTGATTTATCTATCATGTTTCCTTGATAAAACAGTTTATTTTGTAAAATAAAATGATTTAAAGCCATTTTTAATTTCGAAATCACTTTAAATTGTTATTTGAGTCTATTAATGAATAATTTTGGTACTTTAAATTGATGTGATATGATGTGAAAAGCGTAACATTTATAATGGTTGAGTATGTAAGTAATTATTGCCGCAGGATGTGCGGCAGAAAATCAAACCAAGGGAGGAAACGACAATGAAAAATACGCTGCCGAAGCTCTCGTCACTGTCTATCCTGTCGGTCGGTGCAATCATGTACGCTGACCTGCCTGTGCCGGATGCGATCCTGATGGGTCTGGTGGTCTCATTCGTTTTGATGAGTTCCATGATTGCAGTCCTGTATCTTTTCCCTGACCTGAGAGGATATGGTGAGAAGGCTGGAGAAACTGAAACAATGGAAACGGATGGAAAGGATGTCTTGCTGCATGTGGAGGTGCCGCAATGGCATTAAAGAGGTCACGGGCATTTGCACTCCTCGTCGGTCTGTCTCTGATCACCGGATTAGGCTACTCCCAATTCGGAGGCTCCGCTAATACCGGCACCGGGGATCCGCATGCCCGTGAGCTCGTCAACCAGAAATGCACTGCCTGCCACGGCATGTCTTCAGTTACCGGGACTGCCAAATACTACGAGGACTGGGAGGACACGAGGTTCAGGATGCAAGAATACGCGCAGGGGAAGCCGAGTTCGTTCACAGAAGATGAAGCATATGCTATGATTGATTACCTCACAGATAACTACGGTGTGAAATAGCTCCTGATAAATTGAGCGGATACCTGAATGTACCTGTCCAGGGATCAATCGCAGATATCCGTACCACAGTAGGGCACTGCTGAAGAGCCCGGAGAACTGAAACCACTGTCAGACCACCATATACATATCCTGAAGGCTCTGGATACTTTCTACAACAGTAGTGCCCTTTTACTGTGGGTTTCCATCTCATCCCGCATGATACTTTTATATTGTTTAGAATCAATGTGAGTTCGGAGATATATCATTCTACGAAGAAACCTCACGATAACAGAAGAGCACATAAAGATACTTGAGCCGCTGCTTGAGCAATACGGTAACAATCTTTCAGCCCTGATGCGAAGGATAATTGATTTTACCGGGAGGACTCTCCAGAGGTATGAAACGCTTGAAGCAGCAAGGCTGGTTGCAGTCAGCAAGAGCACAAGAAGCAGCTATCAGCAGGATAGCGTGTACAGCGTTACAATCCCACATTCGATGCTGAAATGGCTGCTCATGGCTGCAGAAGGGCATATACCGCCGGATGAGGAAGTCACCCAGCTGCTGCGAGACGAGTTAATGCCCGTGCCTGGCAGGAAAAAAACCGACCTTTCTTCATTCTTCAGCTCATTGAACGAAAAGAACAGGAAAATGAACTGGCACCTATACATAAGGTTCACAGAAAAGGCAGGCAGCTTTATCGTGCTTGTCAGCGGCATGGACATGACCCTTAACAGGTTTGAGGCACTGCTGATATCCCGGTATATGATGAACTGGGACCCGTGTTTCAGGCTCACAGGGATGCTTGCCATGCCGTCGTCAATCCANNCCAGATGAAGTTCGAAAAAGGAACACGGAAGGAGGCTCTGGAAAGCATCAAATCCGGATTTCATTTACAGGAGTTAGATACGTAATTTTCACACATTTTCACAACTGATGTGCAAACATTTAAATAGATGTGGACTTAATTCCGAATCGGACAGGTATACTCGTCTTGATAGGTGAGAATGCATGATTGATACCACTGTACAGGAGATTTATGATATCCATCCCCTCATGAACTGGGGGCTTATTATAGTATCGTTCCCTTTTTTTACTGGCTTGAGCGCGGGGTCGTTCACGCTCTCAACACTTGCGTATGTTTTCGGCAGAAAGGAATATAAGGTAGTGTCAAGGCACGCCGTGCTCATGGCACTGGTGCTGCTGTTCCTTGCGCTTCTGACGCTAATGGCTGACATGACGCAGCCCACGCGGCTGCTTCTGGGATACATCAGACCCAACATGACATCAATGTTCTCATGGGCAACATTCCTCGTCACAGGGTATGCGATCTTAAGCCTCATATATGCCTGGTTCATATTTCGCAAGGATGATAAACG
Source organism: Candidatus Methanoperedentaceae archaeon (assembly GCA_013331375.1). Taxonomy (GTDB): domain Archaea; phylum Halobacteriota; class Methanosarcinia; order Methanosarcinales; family Methanoperedenaceae; genus UBA10536; species UBA10536 sp10536u. The sequence continues at coordinate 9,600 of DUGO01000193.1, forward strand.
GGCAAAGCTCCTCGGTATGATGTGCATCCCGGTCGCGCTCGGGGTGCATGCAGATACAGGTTTTGTCTTCGGTCTTAACAAGGGCACGCCGCTCTGGCACACCGCGCTCATGCCCATGCTTTTCCTCGTCTCTGCGCTGACGTCAGGCATTGCTCTCCTTGTATTTGTCACTGTAATCATGGATAAATTCAAACCGAAAGAGAAAAAGATAGACCCGACACTTATTTTCAGCATGGGCAACATGGTCGTGTTCTTTCTCGTCACTGAAGCCTTCCTTCTGATCTCTGACGTTACTACAATGCTGTACTCGGGAACAGACGAGCGGGACGCGGTCATGCTATGGCTCACGGGACCGCTCATGGTCACGTTCCTCGGGATAGAGGTCATCGCAGGTATCGTCATACCGCTGCTGCTGTACACGCATCCGAAAACCGGGAAGTCACTGCTCGGGCAGGCAGTGGCTTCTGCACTCGTGGTGATAGGCACCTATGCGATGAGATACAACGTCATAGTCGGGGGTCAGACCATACCCAAGACCGGCTCAGGTCTTGTTGAGCTCGGGGAGACCGTGGGGTTCAGGGTATACAGCGAGACCGCTGACATAATGATAGTGCTGGGAATAATGATAACAGGTGCCATAATGTTCGCTCTCGCGGTCAAGCTCTTCCCAATCATAGTGGATTTCCTGTCTGAGAAAATATACGGGACGAAACCCTCGGAGCAGGAGGGTCACTGAATGGCGCTTGACAGGATAAATGAGCAGTGGGGACCAAAATTCCCGAGACCTGAGTTCCGGCACTCCACAAAGAAGCGGCTTGCCATGGTCATTGACCTTCGCAAATGCATAGGCTGCCACGCCTGCTCTATCGCGTGCAAGCAGGAGAATGAGACGCCTCTCAAGGTATTCCGCTCATGGGTGAAGCAGCTTGAAAAGGGGCGCTACCCGAACGTGCGCACATACAACCTGCCGCGCCTATGCAACCACTGCGACAAACCCCCCTGCGTGATAGTCTGCCCGGTCAGGGCAACATTCAAGCGCGAGGACGGGGCTGTGCTCGTGGACTCGAACGTGTGTATAGGGTGCAAGGCGTGCATAGGCGCATGCCCGTACGATGCCAGGTTCATCAACCTGAAGAGGACTAAACCCATCATCGGCAACGGGACTGCTGACAAGTGCACCTTCTGCGCGCACAGGGTCGATAACGGGGCACTGCCCGCATGCGTGCTTGCGTGCATGACCAAGGCAAGGACCTTCGGCGACCTCAACGACCCTGAAAGCGAAGTATCAAAGCTTGTATCGCTTAACTCGGTCCAGACTCTTAAGCCTGAACTCGGAACCGACCCTATGGTATTCTATATAGGGGCGGATATGACTACACTTGAGCGTGTCAGGTCAGGGGGTCACTGAGATGCAGTTATCCAGAAGGGAATTCATGAGACTTGCGGCGCTGGCTGCAGGCACTGCGGCGGCTGGAAGTCTTATCCCGGCTGCAAACGCAGCAGGGTGCTACGATTGCCACAAGATATCGGAACCTCCTTACAGGAAGCAGTCCCACAGGTGGCTGCCGTCAGTGTGCAACGTTTGCAGGGCGCAGACAGGGATTTTGTGTGATGTCATCTACGACCAGGAAACCGGGATTAAGACCGTAGCCAAGTCGGCACCCAATCCCAATTCCCCTGTCGGGCTGGCAAACGTCTCATCCGATTTCTTTGAGCACAATAGCGAAGGGTCAGCTATATGTCCCAGGGGAGGCTCGGCTGTGATGACGCTGTACGACCCCAACAGGGTCAAGAAACCCCTCATACGCCGGAATCCCGAGAAAGGCAAGAACATAGACCCGAAGTTCGAGGAGATATCCTGGGACGAANNTCAGAAAAGCTCAAGTCTGCGAAGGACAGCGGCGAGCCTGAGAAGCTATTCTGGCTGGCGGATGAGAACAATTCGAATCACATCCAGCAGGACTTCTGCAACCTGTACGGGACACCAAACTTCTACACCCAGACCTCGCTGTACGACTCGTCAAGGAGGGCAGCGTACCGGCTTGTCATGGGAGATGAACCGCTCATTGACGGCCAGACCAAGTACTTCCTGATATTCGGGTGGAACCCGCTGTCATCGTTTGACCAGGCGTATCTTCCAAGGGTCATTATGAACGGCATTACTGTCAACGAGGCAAAGCTGGTTGTCATAGACCCGCAGCTCAGCTTCTCAGCCTCGAAATCCCATGAGTGGATACCCATCACGCCGGGCACGGATGGTGCGCTGGCTCTCGCTATCGGGCATGTCATCGTATATGAGAAGCCCTTCGGGGAGAAGCTCTACGACGAGCGGTTCGTTGGCGACTGGACGGTGGGATTTGATGAGTACAGCGAATATGTTAAGGACAAGACGCCGGAGTGGGCAGAGAAAATTACGGGTATTCCTGCTTCGGCTATTCGGCGCATCGCAGTCGAATTTGCGACCACGAAGCCTGCCGTGGTCTATTTTGGCTCTGGCGTATCCCAACAGTCCAACGGGGTGCAGACTGGAAGGGCGATTGCAATGCTCGCCCTGCTCACTGGGCAGGTGGACAGGCACGGCAGCCTTATCATCCCGGACCGCCAGGGCAACGCACACCAGCCTGTAAGTTACAAGCTTACGAACAAGAGGCTTGATGACGGTAAGTTCCTGTTCGGGCAGGAGTCTCTCGTATATGCGCTCAGTGTGATATCCGAGAACGCCCTGTTCAGACCAAAGGTGAGCGTCATAGTTGGCTTGAATCCTGTGATGACGCTTCCGGGTACGATGAACGTCATCGATGCACTCAAGCTGATCGATTTCCTTGTTGTTGTGGATACTCATCTCACAGAGACTGCCGAGCTTGCAGACATCGTGCTTCCGGGAACCACTCACTTCGAGAGGCAGGACCTTATCACGAGCTGGGTGACCTGGCCCGTTGTGAGCCTCAGGCGGCAGGTAGTTACGCCTGTGTTCAGCCAGCCGACAGAGTACGATCTCATAATCAGGCTCGGCAAAATGCTCAAGCTGCGCGACTCCAAAGGAAAGCTTTTCTTTGACAGCCTGTCGTATAACGATTACCTGAGCAAGGAGCTTGAAAATGGAGCGCCCCACATAATGCTCAGCGATCTGATAGAACTGCCCGGTGCGGTCTGGGTCGACCCGAACGGTACAAAGTACGAGAAATACCTTGAGGAAGTCCATATACCAGTGGGCGGAAGGACCGATAAAGACGGCATTATAAGGGATGCGGACGGCAGCCCGGTCGGGGTTGTCATAAAAGGTAACGTTTACAGGGGATTCAATACGCCCTCAAGAAAGCTTGAATTCGTCTCGGAAAGCCTCCGTGACCGCAAGGACAATGAAGGGAACCCGATAGACCTGCTTCCGGCATATACAGAGAGAACCATACTGCCGGATAAGACCTATTCGCTGTACCTTGTAGAATGGAAGGAGTCCACACATTACGAGGCATATACGCAGAACAATCAGTGGCTGCTTGAGATAAAGAACTCCAACCCGATATCAATAAACCCTGTAACTGCGCATGAGCTCGGGCTTGAGAGGGATGAAGTCGTTGTGGTGGAATCCCCGTATGCAAAAGACAGGGCAATCGTAAGGGTAACAGAGAGGATAAAGCCCGGTGTCGTGGGCATGATGTTCGGGTTCGGTCACTGGAGACTGGGCGACAGGGCAAAGGGCAGGGGCACAAACGTAGCGCAGTTCAGCCCGATGAAGCCTGACCCGATATCGGGCAATGCAGTGCGCAAAGAGATATGCGTCAGGGTGTACAAAGAATAGGATGAGTGCGGAGAAAGCTTTACAGAGAGGACTTGTTTACAGATTCCTGTCCATAGCATTCTCTGCGCCCGGGCATGATTTTGCAGGGACTGTTGTCCCGCTACTTACCCCATCCCTTACCCCAAGCCGTCGCCTGCAGGATTTCATGACCGAGCATTCGCAGCTTTTCGTCGTGCCTGGAAGGCTATACATACCGCCGTATGAGTCCGTGTACACGGGTGATACGCCCGGGCAGCTATGGGGTGAGCCAACCCTTTGCGTTCTTAAGGAGTACATGAGGGAAGGTCTTAAGCCCGCGCGTGCGGAAGAGCCGCCGGACCATATCGTCTGCGAGATGGATTTCATGCGGCATCTATGTGAGAAGGAATCACTTGCGTGGGAAGGCGGGGATTGTGAAAGGGCGAGGGCTGTTCTTGAGGCTGAGGCGAGGTTCCTGAAAGAGCATCTTTTGCAATGGATACCTGCGTTCGCCGCAAAGGTAAGGGCATCGGGCACGGGTTACGCCGGGCTTGCGGACATGACCGAAAGGTATGTGATGCTCGAGAGCAGGGATATTGATATAATACTGGCGAAAGGTTATACTGATGAAATCGCTCCTGAACCTACTGAACTTCTCACGGGAAATAATTGAGACGCAGCCTGTGGACATTAGACCCGAGCAGTGCCTGCGGCGTTTCAGGGACCATGCCTGCAGCCTGTGCATTGAATCCTGCCCGGCATCTGCGATAGGCGATAGCCTGGATATCGATGTGGGTCTGTGCACAGGATGCGGCGTCTGCGCTGCTGTCTGCCCTGCAGAAGCGTTATCTGTGCAGGACGTGCCCCTGCCAGAAGGCAGGGTGAACTTTTCATGCGCCGTGAACGTACCCTGCCTGGGATACCTTGATGACAGGACGCTGCTTGCTGCAGCTCTTGCTGGAGAGGTTGAGGTAAGCGCGGGCGGGTGCGGGGAATGCAGGTATAAGAAGGGCTGGGCAGTCGCCGAAGGCTCGATACGAAGAGTGAACCGGGTGCTCCACAGCATCGGCGCGCCCCTGATACGAGTCACAGACCGCAAGGCGTCTCCGGATGTATATTCGGTAAAGCTTGCAGCAGCTCTCAGACCGAAAAAGCATGGGAAGAGGCGCGTGGCATTCCCGGACTGGGCTCCCAGAAAGGCTGATGTCGGCGCGGTTTTCAGGCGCATTGAGCTATCAGGCTGCACCGGATGCGGCATCTGTGTGGGCGCATGTCCCTGGCATGCGGTCGAAATAAGCGAAAGGGCAAAGGTTACGGCGGGCTGCACACAGTGCGGGAAATGCCTGTCGGTCTGCCCTGTTGTGAAGTTTACGTGACAGCATGCGGCGCTGTATTATCCGTAAAGAGGAGCTGAAACACGTAATCCATTTTCCTTAGCTCACCGACAGCGTCAGATGCATCCTGCGGTGAGACCTTACCGCTATCAGCAAGCCTTTTCAGCTTCAAAAGGACTTCGAGCATATCATCGAAAGCCAGCCTGACATCAAGGTCATTGTCCATGTTCCGCTCGAAATCCTTCCTCAGCCTGCCTGTTAGTTCCCTGACACCGGCGTCACCTGTCCCAGTCCCTGCTGCACCCTGGAGGCTTTCTACGGCACCGAGCGCCAGTTTTAATTTAGCTGATGTCTTCTTCAGCTTATCGTAGGTGAAATTGAGCCTCTTCCTGTAATGGCGGTACATGAGGAAAAAGCGTATCTCTTCAGGGGTATGACCTGCCTTTTGCAGCTCATCAGGGTAGATGATGTTTCCCTTGCTCTTGGACATCTTTTTCCCTTCCACGAGCAGGTGGGCGCCGTGCAGCCAGTACCGGGATAGCGGCTTGCCTGATACCGATTCCGTGACTGCTATCACGTAATCGTGATGCCTCACCATATTATCTATCCCGCCGCAGAATATATCGATTTCGAATCCGAGCGTCTGGACCGCCATCGCAGGGTCCTGCACGTTCCACGCAGGTCTGCCCTTTCCGATGGGCGAGTCCCAGAATATTGTATCGCCTTTCCTGTACCCGTGCCAGAGTATGAAGTCACCGAGATTCCAGCGGTTGCCGGGATACGTGTCCCGATGAAAGCGCTTTTTGCCTTGCGGCCAGCGGGACTTATCCACGCGCGATAGCTTCCCGAACCCCTCGAACTTCAGGGGGTCGAAATAGACGTTCCCCCGATACCAGTACGCATATCCTTTTTTAAGAAGCTCCTCTATGAGGGATACAGCCTGTTCGACCGAAGTGGATGACCTGGGATTGTGGTCTGGTGGTTTTATCCGCAGCATCACAAGCTCCCTGAAAAACACCATGCTATTCCGTTCCGCCAGTTCAAGCACATCCATATTGAGCTTAGTCGCCTCCTGTATTGACTTATCTTCCACGTCCGTGAAGTTCAGCGTCCTCTCGACAGCATATTCAAGATACTCGAGGTACCTCTGCAGTATATCCTCGAAAAGGAACGTGCGGTAGTTGCCGATGTGCGGGCGCTGGTATATCGATGGACCGCACGTGAACATCTTTACCCTGCCTCTCTTTCTGGGCTCGAACGGCTCAATCCCTCTTGCGAGGCTGTTATATAAAGTGAGCATCCAGGTCCCCATATCAATTGGGATACGGATGAATATAGGTTTTGTCATAATGGTGCAACCCCCAATACTTATCCACAACGATCAAAGCGCAAGGCTTTTAAATAATATACCTCAAACCAGTATTGCCATGTTAGAAGAGGTTGACCAGACAAAGGTGTATTTCAAGTGCTCTGTTTGCGAATTCGAATTTGAAGCAGACCCGGATTTCTTTCCCATAATATGTCCCCAGTGTGGGAGTGAGGAAACTGTCAGGATCTGATACAAGGGCTCTCTGTACCTTTCCAGCCTGCAGGTTTACTAATGTTTATATGAGTGCACCGTGTATAGACTGACCTCTATTACCTCTGGGGCTTTAACATGAATGCGCGCTACAATCCTCAAGAAATCGAAAGCAAATGGCGCAAGCTATGGGATGAGCGGGGGCTGTACCATGCAGAGCCCGGGGATAAGGCGAAATTCTTCATCACCATCC
>DUGO01000039.1 GCA_013331375.1 Candidatus Methanoperedentaceae archaeon
TATCCCGCAGCACTCTGTCCATGCCGCCCTTTGCGAGAGGCTCGTAGGAGACGTAGCCCCTGTCAGCAGCATCCTTGAATATCTCAAGCCCGAGCCCGGTCCTGGCGAGCACTGTGGTGTAACCCTCAGGTGAGCCGACCCCGCCGAACGACAGGTCAGCCTTTTCAGCCGTGAGGTCGGTGCATACCGTGCAGGAGCCGTTGCGCAGCCTGTCAAGCTCATGGAGCCCGAACTCATGCTCATTGCCGTTCGAGATTACAGTGAACTTCCCTTTGCGGATTTTCATCTTTTCAATGGAAGCGAGCGGGATTCCCTTCTGCTCTAAGAATTGCTTCAGCCCTTCATAGTCGAACGTGTCCATGCAGAAGAGCCCGAGCTTCAGGATATTCGTCCGCATGAACATGTGGAGAAGACCGTATGGCGAATTCTGCATCTTGTCCACAGCGTCTATGTTGCATGAAGGTCCAACGAAACCGATGGACGTCGCGCTTCGCTTTATGGCGCTCATCAGGGTCTCCATCGTAAGAGAATGCACGTATATCGACCCTTCAGACCCGAGCAGGTCCTCTTTTGTGTGCGCAATCACGGACACGGGCTTCCACGGCTCTTCCCGGCTCTTTTTCGTGACCACTGCGGTATCTATCAGGTGCTCGTCAAGCGCGTAGATGAGCAGTGCAGTCACAGCGCCGCCGTCCTGACCCTTAATCTCGCCGAGCAGAGACTTTGCAGAGAACGCCTCCCTGTATTTGCCAACAAGGCTTTCTTCCGTGGTAATGGTGCGCGGGCACTGGTTGTAGCAGACACCGCAAGCCCTGCACGGACCGACAAGCGTGGGCTTACCCGCAACAATGGACAGCACGTCGCAGCTCGACACGCATGCGCCGCAGAGCGTGCAGATGCCCTGGTTAATGACCTCCCGCTTCAGCTTGCCGAATGAGATTTTCTCCTTGTCGCTCAGGAACCGCCGCACGCGAATGATGCTCTTGTCAAGCTCGTCGAACTTATTCTTGCAGTTCTCAGAGCAAAAATAGTAGGTCTTACCCTTATAATCAGACTTGAATGGTGTGGACTCGTCCACGTCCATTTTGCAGATCGGGTCCACTGCCATATCAACTTACCAGAACTTCCACCAGGGTTTTTTCGCTTCCTGTTTCGAAGCAGGCATGCCGGCGGGCATGGGCGTTGCCTTGCCTGCATATTTTTCGGGGTTTGAATCAAATTCTGTCTTGCACCCGGGCGCGCAGAAATAATAGGTCTTGCTTTTGTATTCGCTTTTTATCTTAGCTGCAGCCTCATCCACCTGCATCCCGCAAATAGGGTCTATCGCCATGATTTTCACCTCATCAAGTTGATTGTCACCATACATGATGTAATTTGTGCTTAACATAATTAAAGTTACTAATTGCGAATCTTTCCTATCGTAAATGGAAAGTGCTATGAATATACAGGATACAGATTGACCCAGGTGAAAGATTGAGCCTGCAGGATTTCATATATACGTATTTCATCAAAGGCATAGTCGAGGATTCAAGCTATAATTACTTGGACCTCACGACATACTTTGTCATCCTGGTTGCATGTGCATATGCAGTGATGCGAATACTGGACAGGATGAAAATCGAAATCGATGACCGTTTTATTTTCTCAACCGTGCCGTACATACTTGCAGGGTCTGTCCTGCGTGTCGCGGAGGACGCCGGGATGTTCCAGCCGCCGCTCCAGTACTTTTTCATCACGCCACTCCTGTACTTTGTGGTTTTCGCCGTGTGTTTTGCCGCACTTCTTGCATCAGGATACAATAAGACACTATACAGGGACGCTGGCATTGCTTTCCTCCTATTGAGCCTGGCGGTACTTTTGTACAACACGGGGGTGGCGAACCCTTCGGCACCGCTCCTCGCGCTCNNGCGCATGCCGTATCTGCGAAAGCCTGTATCCATGCTTGCGCTCTTCGCGTTCCTGCTCGATGCCTCCTCGACTTACGTGGGTGTTGACATGCTGGGTTACCAGAATAAGCACCCTTCGGCTGCATTAATAGGACACATGGTCGGAAGCGACGCAATCCTTATCCCTCTTGTCAGCCTTGCAGTTATCCTGGCGTTGCAGCAGATAGAGACTGGCAACATGTCAAGAAACGAGAGGGGTATCACGCTAATCACGATTATTGTCCTCGGTCTTTCTATGGGGGCCAGGAACATCCTGCTGTTCACATTTGGAGTATGAGCATGAAAGTGGCTCTTACTTACGATTTCGCCCAGAAGTCTCTCATGGGTGAGAGCGAAATATTCGATGTTGCAGAAGGTATCACGCTCGGGGACCTCCTGGCATCTGTGGACAAACACATACAGGAGACAGGCGCATCGAGAGGCATTGAAACCGGTAAATTGAGGATAATGGACGGCTGCGAGCTCAACGCATGCATCGCAATCGTGAACGGCAGCCCGGCGCCGACCTCAACCAGGCTTTCGGATGGCGACAGGGTCGAGCTCATGTACGGGTACTGCGGCGGATAAGGTGAATGAGTAGATGGAACTTGTAAGCATCGTCTGCAGGAGATGTGAGTTCTTCAGGGAAGATGACATTGAGCTTGAGTGCGCTGCGTTGAAGGTCCTGGCAAAGCTTGAAAAATCGGGCAAGGTAAGCATTGATGATATCAGGGAAGCGGCTAAAGAGGTCTGAATATACGGTTTTGTCGGAAGAATGCATCCTGCGCCGCCTTGAGTTCCCGTTCGTTTACAATACCGCGCTTGACCAGCTATATGAGCTGGATGACGAAGCGCTTACGCTTCTGGCAGCGTGCGATGGGACGCGGAAAGTCAAAGTGCCGGAATACGCCATCAGTGAGGGCATCGTAAAGTGTATAGATACGCCGTCAAAGCGCGAAATAGCAATACCATCCTCGCCCCTTCCCTCGCTGAGGTACATGCTCTTGCACCTGACACAGGAATGCAACCTTGACTGCAGGCACTGCTACATCACGAAAAAGGAAGGCGACATGACGCCGGGTACGTTTGAGAGGGCGGTGAGGGGTTTTGAGGACATGGGCGGCATCAAGCTGATGCTCACGGGCGGGGAGCCGCTTTTGCATCCTGACCTTCCGGAACTTCTCGGAATACTCGACTCGACAAGGCTTCACAAGGTCGTGCTGACAAACGGCACGCTTATCGATGCCGAAACCGCGCGGCTGCTCTCAGGGCACGTGCACGAGGTGCAGGTCAGCATTGACGGCATCAGGACGCATGACATGCTTCGCGGAAAGGGCACGTTCGAAAGGGCTATGCTGGGAATAAGGAACCTGAAAAATGCTGGCGTCAGCGTCTCCATAGCGACCATGATACACCCCCATAACATTTCAGAGTTGGGGGGCATAGAAAAGCTCTGCCGGGACATCGGCGCGGTTCAGTGGGGCGTGGATGTGCCTTATGAAGAGGGGGACCTGAAGAATAATCCTGAATTCGTTGTGAGCAGCAGGCTCGCAGGAAGGCTCCTGAAAAAGTACGGATACGGCGGGGGCGCGCACGGGAGCAGCGGTGCCTATGCATGTGGCTCCCACCTGTGCGCAGTCATGGCTGACGGCAGCGTGTCAAGGTGTGGATTTTTCCCTGCGGTGGGAAGCGTTGATGATCTGCGGGGGGCATGGGATAAGCTGTGCGGGCAATACCTGTGGACCCTGGGTGAGCTCCAGTGCAGCGGCTGTAAGTTCATCCAAGATTGCAGGGGCGGATGCAGGTACAGGGCGCTCATAAGCGGCGGCAGCATCCGCTCGCCCGACCCGGTAATGTGCGGGGCATACCTCGATAAGCAAAAATCCGGAACCTGATGGGAAAATACCGTTAGCTGCGAACGGGCTTGAAGTTTTGAAAATACATATAAGCAAAAACGCCCATATTACGGGCAAGGGGGTAATATGAACAGTAAAGCATTTGTGGCTGCAGTAATCACTGCCACTTTAATCATTGCCTTTGCGGTTATCGCTCTGCTCGGTTACCCTGCAAGGGATGATTCGGGTAACAATAACATCAGCAGATACGTATTCGGCAATGCCACCGTGGAAGACATTGAAATAATCGAACTCGAATCATTCCCTGTGCAGATAAACGTGGTAGCAAAGGGATATTTGCCAGACGGCTGCACAAGGATACATAAGATCGAAAAGGACAGACAGGGCAATAGGTTCCTTGTCATGATAACAACGATTCGCCCTGCTGATGCGGTTTGCACGCAGGTCATCGTGCCGTTCAGGGAAACCATACCGCTCGATGTGCATGGGCTGAAGGCAGGTTCGTATACTGTCAGCGTAAACGGCGTAACCGGCACATTTACCCTGGCTGTGGACAATATACTTGATGCCGGAGGACCTGAGTCGAGGCTTAACAGGAGCGATAACGGTAGCCAGGTAATGCTTAACCGGAGCCAGACCATGGTCATCGCACTTGAGGCTAACCCCACAACCGGCTATACATGGGAGATTGCAGAGGTGAATTCGAGTGTTTTGCGGCAGGCGGGTGAGATAGAATTCCAGCCTAACTCCAGTCTCGCGGGGGCAGGAGGCGTGCAGTCCATACGCCTTTATGCACTGGCTGCGGGGCAGACCCAACTCAAACTGGTCTATCACCGCACCTTTGAAAAGGACGTGGAGCCTGTCGGGACGTTCAACATTCAGGTCGCAGTGAGCTAACAGCCTGGTCATGCGCCCCGGCTGTTTTTCAAGCTTCAGGATTTCTGACCGAGGGCATGTCCCAATCCTATCGTGAATATGGGTATGCTGAGGTAGCGAAGACCGATGTCTGTGAGATACTGTGTACCAGACTGAGATTGAGCCCCTGGTTTATTTAGTCGAATCGCTCCCAGCAGTATCCTTTCCATGGCTAATTCCCGTTCAATGGTCTTGAAATATACGACAGTGAGCACGACGCCGGCGAGACTTCCCACCACAATCATTATCGATTTGAAAAACGTTTCCTCGATATACTTAAGTAACATGAATCGAGCGGCTCTGGATTAAAGTCTTGTGATGAAGCATACAACATGAGCAGGCATTTGCAAGTACTTTTTTATACTTGCAAGGCAGACATGAATCTTAAGGAGAGTGGAATTGTGGCGAAAGTTACTCGTGAGATGGTAGAAAATTCCGGTATCGATGTTGACCAGCTTATTGAATTACTGGTAAAGAATGCATCTGCGGAACTGACAACTTTCTATTACTACACCNNACACCATATTGAGAGTAAATTTGATAGGCCTTGAAGGAGAAGGCATCAAAGAGATAGCAGAAACCGCGAGGATTGAAGACAGAAATCACTTCGAGGCCCTGGTTCCCAGGATCTATGAACTCGGAGGGAAATTGCCTGAGAGCATGAATGAGTTCCACGATATTTCTGCGTGCTCGCCTGCAAGACTGCCAGATGACCCACGAAATATCAGGGCAATGCTGGAAGTCCTGGTCGGGGCAGAAAGATGCGCGGTACGCGGATATACCCATATCTGCAATCTGACAGCGGGCAAAGACCACAGGACCTATGACCTCTCCCAGTCCATCCTTAATGAAGAAATTGAGCATGAATCGTGGTTCTCAGAGTTCCTGGGAGAAGGACCGTCAGGCCATTTCCTGCGAAGAGGGGAAACGTCTCCGTTTGTATCAAAGTTCCTGAGATGAATCATGTGGGATATGATGCATTATCCCCACGTTCGTATTTCAATCATGAAGGAAATCAGCAGGGATGAGCTCGCCAGGGGGAATGGGAAGAACGGGTCTCCGGCATACGTAGCTTACTCAGGAAGGGTCTATGATGTATCCCATAGCTTTCTATGGCAAAAAGGAACTCACCAGGCAAGCCACAAGGCAGGAGAGGACCTGACAGAAGAGCTTGCAGGGGCGCCTCACGGTGCTGATTTCCTGGAGCGTTTTCCTGTAGTTGGAATCCTCAAAGAGTAGCAAAATGTATTATTTATATAATTACGTGGGATCGATGAATATCATACTGGATGACCTCAATCCCGTGACACAGGCGTTCTTCGCTACCTGTTTCACATGGGCATTAACAGCGCTGGGTGCTGCTGTTGTATTTATTACAAGAGATGTCAGCAGGAAGTTTCTCGACTGTATGCTCGGCTTTGCAGGCGGTGTCATGATAGCGGCGAGTTTCTGGTCACTGCTTCTTCCTGCAATCGAAATGTCGCACGGAATTGATGAGCCTCTTTGGTTTCCTCCGGTTGCGGGATTCCTGCTGGGTGGAGTTTTCCTCAGCATAATAGATAGACTTCTCCCGCACCTTCATCCTGGTTACCCTGTGGGCGAAGCAGAAGGCATCAAAACGAAATGGAAGCGAAGCACTTTGTTAATACTCGCGATAACTCTACATAACATACCTGAAGGTCTTGCCATAGGCGTCGCTTTTGGGGCTGCTGCAGCCGGATTTCCTTCAGCCACATTTCCGGCAGCCCTGGCTCTTGCGGTAGGGATCGGTATCCAGAACTTCCCCGAAGGGATTGCGATTTCTCTGCCGCTTCGAGGCGAGGGGATGTCGCATCTTAAAAGTTTCTGGTACGGTCAGTTATCAGCAGTGGTTGAACCCATCGCCGCCGTTATGGGGGCTGCTACGGTTCTCATTGCCAGGCCGTTACTCCCGTATGCTCTTGGTTTTGCTGCAGGGGCGATGATATTCGTGGTCGTGGAAGAAGTCATACCAGAATCGCAGCGCAGCGGCAATACAGACCACGCAACATGGGGTGCTCTGATAGGGTTTGCCGCAATGATGATGCTGGACGTTGCTTTCGGGCAGTCGTCAGCATGAATCACCATGAAACCAGAATCTTTTTATCGCATCATACTGAAGTTAAGCGGTATGAAAGTCCTTCTGATAGGCAGCGGAGGGCGCGAGCATGCGCTTGCCTGCGCAATAGCGCGCAGTGCGCACGAGCCAGCGCTCTATGCGGTCATGGCACGAAAGAATCCGGGGATTGCAGGGCTCGCGGATGAGTTCCTGCTCTGCGGTGAGACCGATACTGCGGCGATCGCTTCGTATGCTGCGAAGAAGCACATCGATATAGCGGNNGGACCTGAGACCCCGCTCGCATCAGGCGCCGTGGATGCGCTCTCTGAAGCCGGGATACCCTCAGTCGGACCTGCAAAATCGGCTGCGCGCATCGAGTTCGACAAGGCATGGGCTCGGCGGTTCATGCAGAAGAACCGGATACCCGGATGCCCCAGGTTCGGGGTATTCGAGAAGGGGGATGAGAAGGCAGCACATGACTTTATTGAGGAACTCGGGGAAGTGGCTGTCAAGCCAGCCGGGTTAACGGGCGGCAAGGGCGTGCGTGTGACGGGAGACCATTTCAGGGATATCGTGGATGCAAATGCGTATGCGGACGATGTGCTGGAAAAAGGGAGCGTTGNNAAAGCTTACGCGAAAGAAGTCCTGAAGAACGATGACTTAGTTATCGAGGAGCGGTTAATCGGCGAGGAGTTCACCGTACAGGCTTTTGTGGATGGCAGCACCCTTGCATTCGCGCCTTCGGTACAGGACCACAAGAGGGCGTTCGAGGGCGACCTGGGACCGAATACGGGCGGCATGGGCTCATACACGGATGCGGGAGATGTTCTGCCATTCATGACGAGACAGGACTACGAGGATGCAAAAAAAATCATGAAGCTCACTGTATCTGCGCTTGCCTATGATGGCACCCCGTACAAAGGCACACTGTACGGGCAGTTCATGCTTACTTCGAGAGGGGCAAAGGTCATAGAGTTCAATGCGCGATTTGGTGACCCTGAAGCCATGAATGTACTGCCCATTCTTTCCACTGATTTCATGGATATCGCAAATGGAATAGTGGAAGGCACACTCTCAAAGCTGGCTGTGGATTTTGAGAGGAAAGCCACTGTATGCAAGTATGCTGTTCCCGCAGGGTACCCGGATAAGCCTGAGAAGGACACGCCGGTCGAAGTCGGGAACGTTGGCGATGCTCAGGTGTTCTATTCAAGTGTGTATGAAAAGGACGGGCGCATATACACTACGGGCTCAAGAGCCATCGCTGTGCTGGGTATGGCAGAAACCATCTACGAGGCAGAGCGGAAGGCTGAAGTGGGGCTCCGGAACATAAAAGGGAATCTCAACTCAAGGCACGATATCGGTACCCCTGCGCTGATACAGAAGCGCATCGACCACATGCGGCGCATCCGGGGGCATAATTAGAAAAGACGTTAGAAGGATGTGTTACTTTGCATTTCTTATCCATCTCTGATATTTCTCCCGGCGAACTTGATTCGCTGCTTGACGATGCAACGGAGTTCAGGCAGCGGCGGCGGAAGGGAGCCATAGACAGGAAGCTTGAGGGAAAGAGTGTTGCGCTGCTCTTCGAGAAGCCTTCGACGCGCACCCGCATCTCGTTTGAGGTCGCTGTCTCGGAGCTCGGCGGTCATGCCATCTGCCTCAACTCAAAGGATATGCAGCTCGGCAGGGGCGAGACCGTTGAAGATACTGCGGCTGTGATGTCGCGATATGTGCATGCTGTCATGGCGCGGGTGTACAGTCATGGTACGCTTGTGAAGCTTGCAGCCACGTCATCCGTGCCTGTGATTAACGGGCTCTCTGACAGGGAGCACCCGTGCCAGCTGCTTGCAGACCTGCTCACGATACGCGAGAATAAGGGTAAATTCGAAGGCTTGCGCTTTGCATGGATAGGCGACGGCAACAACGTGTGCAACTCGCTTTTGCTTGCATGCGCATACACCGGAATCGAGCTTACAATAGCATGCCCGCCGGGCTACGAGCCCAATCCAGAACTTTTGAAAAAAGCAATCGTTGCGGGAGGAAAAATAAAAATCACAAACGACCCGAAAGAAGCGGCAAATGGAGCAGACGTTGTATAC
>DUGO01000195.1 GCA_013331375.1 Candidatus Methanoperedentaceae archaeon
GGTGAGTACAACACCCTTGTGGCTACCTCTGTTGCTGAGGAAGGGCTTGATATACCGTCCACAGACCTCGTCGTCTTTTTCGAGCCCGTACCATCGGAGATACGTAGCATCCAGAGAAAGGGACGCACCGGGAGGCGGCATGCGGGGCGTGTGGTCGTGCTTGAGGCAGAAGGAACGATGGACAGCGCCTATTTCTGGAGCTCGAGGAAAAAGGAAAAGTCGATGCAGTCCGAGATAAAGAGCATGCAGTCCATGAAGGTGCAGGATGGGCAGAAGCCGCCCGAGCCCCAGAAAAAGCTTGGCGATTTCCCTGAAGAAGTGAGCGTGTTCGCTGACCAGAGGGAAACGCACTCGGGTATTCTTCCGTTCCTCGAGAAGATGGGGATTCGCATCGCGCTCCAGACACTCGAAGTCGGGGACTATGTCCTGAGCGACCGCCTCTGCATCGAGAGAAAGACCACAGTAGATTTTCTGGGGTCGATGCTTGACTCCGGGCGGCTCTTCCGGCAGCTCGCAGACCTTGCAAGGACGTATGACCGACCTGTGCTCCTCATAGAAGGTGAAGACCTGTTCACTGCGCGTCAGGTACATCCCAATGCGATTCGGGGTCTCCTAGCGTCTATTGTCATCGATTTCAGCGTGCCCGTGATCACAACAAAAAACCAAGAGGAAACCGCAGCATACATAAGCGTGATGGCAAGGCGCGAGCAGCTTGAGAAAAAGCGCGGGCTCTCCATTCATGGGAAAAAGAGCTCGATGACGCTCAGGGAACAGCAGGAATACATAGTGTCTGCGCTGCCCGATGTAGGGAATGCCGTGGCTACAAACCTGCTGCTACACTTCGGCTCGGTGGAGAGCGTCATGACCGCGCCAAAGGAGGAGCTACTGAAGGTCGAGCTTGTTGGACCCAAGACCGCTGACAGGATTCGTGAGGTTGCGGGCGGGGAATACAAAGGCTGAGCTTAAGGCTTCTATGTGCATTCTTGTTCTTTCCACTCCTTACCCATGTTAATGCCCCAGTATACCCACATCACTCCGAGTATCGCTGTCCCTGCAAGTATCGCAACAAGGATGACGGCAATCTGCTGGAGCGTGTTGAATGACGCAGCGAAAAAAGCCACGTAGATTATCGAAAAGATCAATAACCCGAAAAAGACGATTATTGATACTGCAACTCTCAACGCAAGTCCCGGCGGTGTCTTTTGTTCTTCCCTGTCCATTTGAAATACCCCCTATATTTTCCTCCCGTTTTATACGTGACCGACATAATGTCACGATAATTTTGTTTTCTCGTGATAATATATAAACTTAACTAAAGCGATGCAAATCCGGTCATGAGCTTGCCATCCTGCAAGAACATCATTCCGAAGGAACGATTCTGTGCCTGTCTATCCAGTACCCCCACAGCACGAAAAGCCACTGCGCTTCTCCAGCCCACGCCAGCGCCGTAATGCCAGGCGGAGGGGGTCCGAATATGGCTCCCATATATAGTACCAGTAAAAATATTACCAGTGTCCCGAGCGAATATACCCCTATCTTATCTGCGGGTTTTGTTGTCCGCAGATATATTCCCAGACCGATGCCGAAAATCAGGAGCTCTGCCGCAAGAGTCCCGGGCAGGGACGACCACACCCCGAAGCCCACGAAAACCCCGCTTCCGGGATATAGCGCAAGGTCAGGGCGATGAACGATAGCATCGAGAAACCAGTGGCTGACCACCGCAAGTCCGAGCACGAGAGCGCCGCGTGAATAATGCCGTAAATACATATAGACAACAGCGACAAGCACTGCCCATAAAAGCACGGCGAGCAGGCTGTGGGATATCGGGTAATAGACGAAATCAAGGGGCGTCACTTTCGTTATGCCCGGCGTGATGGTCACCCGCTCCACGCCGAGAAGGAGCAGTGTCGGGAAAACAAGGTCAACGAACAGTGAAGCCAGGAACATCGAGCCAAGCGACGCTTTTGGCGCAATAGCCTTGGCTCCGAACCCTATACCGAAATGACCCAATAGCATTTATGCCTCCCTGTACTTTTTCCTGATCTCCTCTATTATCTCTTCATCGCCTTCGATTATAAGACTGCCCACGTAACCGCAGTTCTTGCAGTGATATACTGCGCCAATATATCCTCCGGCTTCGTAGAAGAGACCTGACTCGCCGCACACAGGACACACCTTCTTCCCTGTCATGATTGGAGCAGCCTGAGTATCCTTATCCCGCGCTCAATGCAGTCCATCTGGTCCCTGATGCGCGAGAGCTCGGTTTCCCGCTGCATGTTGCGGGCAAGCTCGTTAATCTTGTCCGACACCAGCTTCCCAACAGCATCCTCCTTTGTCCCTGCAGCTTCGGTACCGGATTCCCGTGGGAGCGGCGCTGCTGCCGGTGCATGCTCTGCTTTCGGGGGCTGCTGCCTTTTCCCGGTCATCCTGTCGTAGTCGCACACAGGGCAGAAGACCTCGCCTTTATACCTGAACATGGGCGCGCCGCAGTCGTGGTGCTCTGCAAGCATGGTCGCGCCAATCTCGAGGAACTTCACAATCCTATCTTCGTCGCTCTTGTCCATGCCCAGTTATTTTCTTTCGTGTGTCTTAATGTTTCGCATAATTTTATGCTTTCTCGTGCACTGTTTGAGCTTTATGGAATACGACCCCGGGCTGGAGCTGTCCCGCGCGCAGGGGCTCGACGCTGAAAAGCTCGCCGGTGAGATACGGGACATCGGATTTGAGTGCAGGCGGTGCGGTGAGTGCTGCCGCGGTGAGGATGAGCACGTAGCTGTCTTTCCGTTCGAGGTCAGGGCACTGGTCGGCGCCACCGGATTGAAGTGGCTTGACGTGGCAGCCCCCCCTGAAAGCCAGGACATCGACATGGAGGGCAACATGCATTCATTCGAATGGGTGCTTCGAAGAGCCAACGGTAACTGCAGGTTCCTTGGCTGCGGGTGCAAGGAATGTACGGTGTACGGAGCAAGACCCCTCCTTTGCAGGACATATCCGTTTTTCATTGATGGTGAGCGCCTGCAGGTGTCCAAATGCAGGGGGCTCGGCAGCCCGATTAGTGTTGAGAGGAGCCTCGAGCTTGCACAGGTGCTCAAGCTCAGGCTAATCACCGAGATAGAAGAAACCGTACGCCTTTTTTCCCGCTTCAGGGGTTTCAGGATGGGCAGCAGGAACCAGTGCGTGAAAGAGCGCGGTAAAGGAAGCTGGAGAGTGGGGCGTCCGGGCAATGGCACCTGCATCGTCCACGACAGTGCAGGCACATGGGTCATCCGGGGCAGGGAGTTCGCTGGCAGACAACCGTAACTTATTTTAGACACAAGTGAATAAATGGAGTTCCTATGGATTCAACAATACTGTGGGGTTCACTTGCGCTTCTCATGGCAGCGGTCCTGGTGCCTGAGGGTCGCAATAGGCTTGGGTATACAGCAGGTAGCATCGGCTGGGGTCTTTTCGCAGTCCACTGGTCCCTGCAGTTCATCCATTTCCTCGGCATCAGGGATTACTATAACGTATTCCTGACAGCTGTCATAATCACATTCAGCCTGCTCATGAGTTATATGATGTTAAAAGGGCGCGACAGCGGCAGCCAGAGCAGGATCCTGCTCAAAGCCACAAGTACGGCAGCCATCGGGGGTATCATCTACTATGCCTTCGTGGAGGTCGCGTTCCTCAAAAACTGGATTATCGTGTTCGTCAAGGACCAGATTGTCATGACTCTTCTGGCTTTCGGCGTACCTCTCACAACCACGGGGAACATTATCTATTTCAGGGAGAACGAGCTCGGGATAGAGATAATACTGGCATGCACAGCGATAGAGAGCATAGCGCTTTTTGTTGCCATGATACTAAGCGTCGATGCGCCCCTCCGGCGCAGGCTGGGGGCGCTTGCCATGTCAATCGGCATCATCCATGTGACAAACGTGCTGCGCACCGTGTTCATCGCAACCGCCTACTGGTATGAGTGGTTCGGTGCGCCCCAGGCGAGCTTTTATATGGCGCACACGGTCATAGCAAAACCGGCTTCGGGACTCATCCTGTTTGCAGTTGCATACCTTCTCCTGAGGATGATGCCAGAGCTTCTATCAGGCATCCTTGACCTGTGGAAGTACGTATCCGGCAAGGTCAGGGACCTGCTTAGCGCCCCGACCCTCTCGCCCTGAAGCTATGATAAAACCCAGGAGCCGAATCCGATGCCAGGCAAAATCTTACCCGGGATTGCTGCACTCTCATTCGAGAGCGCCAGGCGCATATCGAACCTTCTTTTGGACGGCTTGTAGCCTTGCAGAGTACGGGAGAAGCCTTGGAACGTTTTGGTGACATGGGCTTAGAGCAGGTACGAAAGCATCACGACCGCTGTCGAGATGAGCCCGATGATACCGACTGATCGCACCTGCCAGCTGTCAAACATCCTGACCGCTGCCACGCATATGAACATGTACGGCAGCAGGTTGAAAACCACCGAAAGTATGGCAAGCTCACCGAACTTGTCGCTGAACAGGAGCAGCGCCCCGCCTGATGCGGCGCAAACGATGGTGGCTATATGGGGCGTGCCGCTACTTCCAATGCCAGAGAGCATGCGAATGCGGTTCTCTGATGAGATATTCTGAAGCACCCTTGAGCCTGCCATGATGTATGCGTTCAGGGCTGATATCATCGAGATTATGCCGAGGACAGCCATCGCGTCACCTGAGCCTGCCGCAACCGTGGAGGCTGCGGCTGCAAGTGGGGCAGGGGATGAGGCAAGCACAACGCTTCCAACGCTGCCGATGAGCGATATGTTCAGGAGAATGTAAACCGCGGTCACCACTGCCATGACTATGACCAGCGCCCTGGAAACGTCATTCCTGTTCCTTATCTCATCCGCAGGTATGGCGCTTATCTCAAAACCAGTGAAGCACCAGTACACGATTATCACTGACCTCAGGAAATCGGTATTGCTGTCCCCGAAAAACGGCGTGAAGTTCCCTGTCCTTATGTGGGGCACGAGAATTATCGCAAGCAGTATGAGCGGCAGGGTTTTCATGAGTGTCAGCACGTTTTCGATGCTTCCGGATGGTCGCACACCTGATATATTGATGATGCCGAACACTGCCACCATGCCTATCTCGAGCCAGAGGAGGTTGCTGTAGCCGAAAAACGATACGTACTGCCCTATACCTGCTGCTATCGTGGCGATACCGAATATTGAGGAGATGAGGTACAGGAGCACAAGTGAGGTCGAGAGCCTCCTGCCGAACACACCAAGGAAAATAGGATACAGCGCTCCCGTGCCCGGGTACCTTGATGACGCCCACGCAAGGGACAGCATGACGCAGCCTGCGGAGACTGCTGCCAGCACCCACGCGAGGATCGAGCTCGGTCCAGCCAGTCCCGCGACTATGCCGGGAACAACGAAAATCCCTGAGCCTATGGTTCCCCCGATACCGAAGCTCACAAGCTCAGCAAGACCGAGATTCTTCTTATATCCTGGCATACCCTGTGATATTCCTGTCCGCTCGCAGCTATTGCGGCAGACAATGCCTGTATTTTCAGGCTCTTACATAGCTCTTTTCTTCCGGGTACAGGGTCTATCGTCCCGCAGCCGGGGCTAACCAGAAGGCTTATCTACCCAGTCCCATACATTCTATTTAATGAACGGAATCACAATACCTGTTAGTATCAGGGGGGTGTACATGATTGAGACCGCTCACGGACCCGCACCCGTCGTCATTCTCGAGGATAAGTCATCACGCATAATGCCTATATACATCGGTCTCTCAGAAGCCCTGTCCATTCATTCGGCAATCACGCATGAGGTCCCCCCGCGCCCTATGACGCATGACCTCTTCATCTCGCTGCTTGAGCGGATGCACTCGAAAATCGAAAGCATCCTGATTGATGAGCTAAACGACGGCGTCTATTTTGCGCGGCTCAACATCGTGAGCGATACCGGGCACTTTGAGCTTGATGCAAGACCGAGCGACTGCATCGCGCTCGCGCTCAGGGCAGCTTCGAGCGTGTTCGTGCGCGGGACGGTGTTCGACCAGGCTGTAATCAATAAAGAAGACCTCAAGGGCGCCCTCGGTATCAGCAGCTATCTCTGAGGTCATCCCCGAATACTTTCGCCCGGCTTGCGTAAGGATGATTATTGTTGGATGAGCATTTTGGAGTATGGACGAAAAAGGCGTGTACACTGTCAGCGAATTAACAGGCTACATCAGAGGAGCCCTGACATCTGACCCCGGGCTTTCCCGCCTGTGGGTCAGGGGCGAGATATCAAATCTCACGAACCACAGCTCAGGTCACCGCTTCTTCACGGTCAAGGACGAGAAGAGCCAGCTTCCCTGCGTGATGTTCCGCAGCAACTCCCGCCGCCTGCGGTTTGAGCTTGAGGCAGGGATGAAGGTCATCCTGTTTGGTGACATCGACGTGTTCGAGCGGGACGGGCGCTACCAGTTCATGGTCACGGACGTCCGCCCGGACGGCACGGGCGAGCTGTACAAGGCATTCGAGCAGCGAAAGGCGAAGCTCGCTGCAGAGGGGCTGTTCGACCCCGAACACAAGAGGAAACTACCCGGATTCCCTTCAAAGATCGGGGTGGTCACGTCCCCGACGGGCGCGGTCATACGGGATATACTGAATATCGTGCGGCGGAGGTTCCCTGTCCACATCGTTGTGGCTCCCGCGATTGTCCAGGGAGAGTTCGCAAAGGACAGCATTGTCAGGTCAATCGGGATGCTCAACCGGACTGACGTGAATGTCATAATCCTTGCAAGGGGCGGCGGCTCGCTTGAGGATTTGTGGGCTTTCAACGAGGAGGCTGTTGTGCGCGCGGTCTATGACTCGCGGATACCCGTAATATCAGCAGTGGGGCATGAGACCGATTATACCCTTGCGGATTTTGCTGCCGACTGCCGCGCGCCGACCCCTTCAGCCGCAGCCGAGCTGGTTGTGCCTGACGGGGAACAGGTGGCTTCGCAGCTCTCATCCACCAGGCTGAGGCTTGCTTCCGGGATGAAGCATTGCATCAGGAACAACGAGCTTGACCTGGTTCAGCTCAGCCGCGCAGTGGAGCCAGGTAACCTGCTCGCAATGATAAAAAAGAACAGGGAACGGCTGTCACGGGATAGGTTTGCCTGCCATAAATGCATGCGCAGCAAGCTCGTGCTGCTGCGGACCGGGTTCAATGCGCGGACCGGCAGGCTTGACGCAGTGAGCCCAATAGGGACGCTCAGGCGCGGTTACAGCATCAGCCTCCGCATGCCTGAGAAATCACTTATCAGCCGCTGCGCTGATGCAGGCGAAGGGGATAAGATAGAAATCATAGTGCAGGATGGAAAAATCAGGTGTGATGTTAGGGAAACAGGGACTGAGACACCATGGAAGAACTGACGTATGAGCAGGCGCTCGAAGAACTTGAGCGGATAGTAGCCGAACTTGAAGAGGGGCAGCTCCCGCTGGAGGACAGCCTCTCAAAGTTCGAGCGGGGCATCGCCCTTGTCAGGCTGTGCGACCAGAAGCTGAAGACAGCAGAGATGAAAGTTGAAAAGCTCATCGAAGAGCAGGGGTCACTGAAGACCGAGCCTTTCGGGGATTAATGCATGGGAATCATAGAAGTCGCCTGACTATCGCAGGGACCTCCCCGATGTCCTTGATGACAGCATCCGCTTCCTCAAGAAGCCTCTGGCTCCTGCACACGCCCTCCTGCTGTATCGACAGGATGCCGAGGTGCGAGGCGCGCATGGCAGGAATGTCGTTTATCGCATCTCCCACCATGACCACCTTATCGTATCTCTCCCTAAGACCCCGCACAATACTCTCTTTCCTCCGTGGGGTGGCAACGTCAAATACGCGGTCTATGGACATATTGAGCTTCGCTGCGAGCTTTGACAGGTTGCGCATGCTGTCCCCCGAGGCGATGTAGGCATCAACCCCCATGCCCGCAAGCTCAGCCATCACGGATGCTGCATTCGAATATACCCGCCCGCCCGTGCCTATCACATATGGTATCAGCTTATTTTCAGTATCCACAATGAGCCCGACGCCCATATATGAGACGTCGCGGCATTTCTTCTTTATCTCAAGAAGCGTATCCACAAGGTCACTCATTTNNAGTTCTTCGGTTACGCAGCTTCTTGCGCATCCGATACTGATTTTTATCATGTCCTTCCTGATGAAATCTATCACCCTCATGCCTGGCGGGTATGTCACGAGCAGCTCAGGGTCCACATCCATTATTACAAGTGCGCAGAACGAATAGCGCCCTACGAGCTCGGTTGATACGATGTTATGTACATACTTCCCGGTTTTTATTTCCTTTGCGACCCTGTACATACGCAAGAGCGTGCCTGCACTGTCAAACACCACTGCTATTTTTTGCATGGTACTGAGT
>DUGO01000047.1:0-3402 GCA_013331375.1 Candidatus Methanoperedentaceae archaeon
AAATAGACCGCATCGGCTCCGCTCTCAACAGCTGCCACAAGGGATTCCATGCTGCCTGCGGGTGCGACAAGTTCGGGTTTCATGTTAAGGTACACCTTATATGGACACTTTCACCCCGCTTTCCTTAACTTTATACCTTGCTATGACTGAATCCTAACAGCCATGAGAACCGGGATAGTCGATTTGCCCCTGCATTCTGGAAAAGCGCCGCGCTGGCTGTTCACGCGGATGGTGAGGCTTGCGGGGCGCATATCAGAGGCAGTGGTACTGGAGTACGGGGAAGACGAACTACTGCGGCGGGTCTCGGACCCGTTCTGGTTCCAGGCGTTCTCGTGCGTCCTCGGGTTCGACTGGCATTCATCAGGTACGACCACGACCACCTGCGGTGCGCTCAAAGTCGCGCTTGGCTCCGGGGACAAGGGGATATTCGTGGCTGGCGGGAAGGGCAAGACCTCAAGGAAGACGCCTGTTGAGATTGAAGATATGGCGAAAAAGGTACAGTTCTCGGAAGAGGCGACTGGCAGGCTCGTCTACGCGAGCAGGATGGCTGCGAAAGTGGATTCCACATGCGTGCAGGACGGATACCGGCTGTACCACCACTGCTTCATGTTCACCGAGAATGGGAAATGGGCAGTAGTGCAGCAGGGGATGGGCGGCATCTATGCGCGCAGGTACCACTGGCTCTCGGATTCGATGGAAGGTTTCGTTGAGGAGCCACACAGAGGGATATGCTGTGACGAGCGGCGGGACAAAGTCCTGGACATGACCTCGCACGACAGCGAAGATGTGCGAAAGGTCAGCCTTGACCTTGTGAATGATGGTCCTGAGCATTTGCGAAGATACTTCAGGCGCCAGCAGACGCTCCTATGCGATTACGGCGAGACGCTCCCGCAGTTACGTATGCCTGCGCACCACCCCGTACTCGACATCGACATCAGCGAGAGGAGCATGGAGGTATTGAAGAACGCATACGAGCTCCAGCCGTCAAGCTATGAAGAGCTCATCGCGCTTGAGGGCATGGGACCTGCAAAGGTGCGTGCGCTTGCGCTCGTATCAGAACTCGTATACGGGTGCGCGCCGAGCTGGCAGGACCCCGCAAAGTTCAGCTTTGCGCACGGGGGCAAGGACGGGTACCCGTATCCGGTTGACAGGGAGACGTACGACCATTCGGTCGCTGCGCTTGCGGATGCGATAGAGGGCGCAAGGATGGAGAAAAAAGAGAAGCTGGACGCGCTGCGGCGGCTGCACGAGTTTATATGAGCGGAATAGCCATCATTCAACTGTGCCCAGCTTGTAGCCCATGTACGCGCCGATTGACAGGAACAGGTAATCTACGGGTCCTGTGAAAGTGCTCCAGAACTCACCGAACGATTGGTATCTTGCAGCGACAAATGTCATGCCTTCATAGGATATCGGCGCCATATAGATGAAATAATATCCGAGCACAATCGCAATGAGCCCCAGACCTGCACCCATATATCCCCTGGCAGCGTGTTTCACGCCTCTTGTGGAATAGCCGAATGTTACACCTGCGATACCTGCGCTCATCAGGGCGACATAGCCGATTAGAGTATCAGTCCGGATTGCCATTTCCATCCAGACAAAAGCGCCAAAAACTGCGCCGACCAGTCCTGCCAATGCGCCAAAAAGCAATCGCCTGTCCTGAATGGAATCCTGAATCGAATATACATTTTTTTCCATTCTATCACGCCCATTATTTTTAGCATTTGTTATAGAGTTTTGAACCTGACATGTATATATCTTTGTTTCCGGTTGTGCGCTTTTCGCACACCGCCTGTTTTCCGAAGAGCCATGATTGCGAAATTCGCGGCGACTCTCCATTATTTGCTATGCATAACATCCATATATATTACAAACGAATGCCCCGGATTTCAACGGCGTTGTAATGTTATAACGGGGTATGCTCTGGATATGTCCATACGGATAACCGGGTATTGCCCTCTGCAGATATTCGCCTATCTAATCCTGCACCCACTCAGAGATACATTTTTAATCATCAGTGCCATCTCACACCATCATGAACGTCAGCGACCGATGCGTGGGCTGCGGGCAGTGCGCGCCGTTCTGCCCTGTGGATGCCATCCGCGTCTGCGCCCGCGCGAGCTTCACGGATGCATGCACCTCATGCGGGATATGCGCGGAATACTGCCCAAACTGTGCGATTGAGGTGACGGATTGAAAGCAATCATCGTGGGCGCAGGGCTCGGCGGGCTTCTCAGCGCCGCAAAGCTATCGCAGAAGGGATATGAGGTCGAGGTATTTGAGCGGCTGCCCATCATTGGCGGCAGGTTCACGAACATAAAATACAAAGGTTTTACGCTATCGACAGGCGCGCTGCACATGATACCCCACGGGAACCGCGGTCCCCTGGGGCAGCTCTTGAAAGACGTTGGCGCGAAGGTGAACATAGTCCAGAGCAATCCCATGGCTGTTGTGCGGCTGAAAAATCAGGAAACATTCAAAGACATACCTTTCGAGAGCTTTGCAAGTCCCCTGTCCTTTAAGAACAAACTGAAGCTTGCGCTTCTCACTCTCAAGTCAAAAATGGCTAAGCCCGGTGAAATATCGTTCAGGGACTGGTTCTACCCGTACATCAATGACGAGTGGATTGTCAGGTTCGCGGACTCATTCTGCGGCTGGGCGATTAGCCTGCGGAGCGCAGATGTGCCTGCGAAAGAAGCCATTGCCATAATCGGGAATGTCCGCAGGTTCGGCGGACCGGGTGTGCCTGTCGGCGGGTGCGGCGCTGTGGTTGAGGCGCTGAAAGACGTGATTGAGTCAAATGGCGGGATGCTTCATACGCGCACGAAAGTGGAGAGAATCGAAGTCAAAGACGGCAAAGCCGCAGGAGTCGTTGCAGGAAATCAAGAGTTCGGGGCTGACATCGTCATCAGCGACACAGGGCACGAGGAGACCGGGAAGCTGTGCTGCGATATGGACTACAACCTTGCCCTTATGAGAAATCCCGGATGCCCGAGACCGTCCGAAGGCATAAAGATATGCCTGTCCTCAGATGAGCCGCTCATAGGTCATACAGGTGTGCTGTTCACACCTTACTGCGAGCGCATCAATGGCATCAACGAGGTCACAAACGCTGACCCTTCGCTTGCGCCTGAGGGAAAGCATCTTGTGATGTCGCACCAGGCGCTGCTGTCCGGCGATGTTGAGAGCGAGATTCGCCTTGGGCTCCGAGACCTGCGCAGCCTCTTCCCGAAGGCGAACTATGAGGTGCTCATGGTGCAGTCGTACCGCGGCTCCTGGCCTGTGAACCGCGCTGCTTCAGGATGCGATGCAGGGAATGAGACTCCTGTGAAGCATCTCTATGTGGTGGGTGACGGCGCGAAGGGGAAGGGCGGCATCGAGGTGGAGGGCATTGCGATG